>DASUOW010000148.1:0-9006 GCA_036276435.1 Gemmatimonadales bacterium | reverse complement strand
GCCCGCCGGGCGCGCCACCGCGGCGGGGGCGCCGGGGAGCGCGACCGGCGCCGCCAGCGGGCCGGCGGCGTGCTCCTGCTCGAGCTCCGGGTGCGCCACGTCGACGCGGGCACGCCGCGCGGCACGCCGGCCCTCGGCGGGCGTACCGCCCGCGAGACCGACCACCACCAGGAGGAGGAGAAGAAGGCCAAACCGATTCATAGAGCGGAAATATCGAACATTCCTATAGCCTGACGCAAGTCCCCGCCGGGCCGCCCCGGGGCCGCTATCTTGGGCCCATGCGAACCATCATCGAGCCCTTCAAGATCAAGTCGGTCGAGCCGATCCGGCTCACGACGCGCGCCGAGCGCGAGCGGAAGCTGCGCGAGGCCCATTGGAACGCGTTTCTCCTGCGCGCGGAGGACGTGCTGATCGACCTCCTGACCGACAGCGGCACGGCGGCGATGAGCTCGGAGCAGTGGGCCTCCGTGATGCGCGGGGACGAGGCGTACGCCGGCAGCCGCTCGTGGTTCCGCTTCGAGGCGGCGGTGCAGGACATCTTCGGGTTCCGCCACGTGCTGCCCACGCACCAGGGGCGGGCGGCGGAGCGGATCCTCTTCGCCACGCTCTGCAAGTCCGGCGACGTGGTGCCGAACAACACGCACTTCGACACCACGCGCGCCAACGTGGAGTACGCCGGCGCCCGTGCGGTGGACCTGGTGATCCCGGAAGGGCGCGAACCGCAGTCGCGGCACCCCTTCAAGGGCAACATGGACGTGGAGGCGCTCCGGGCGCTCATCGCCGAGGTGGGCCGGGAGCGGATCCCGTGCTGCATGCTCACGGTGACGAACAACTCGGGCGGCGGCCAGCCGGTGTCGCTGGCGAACGTGCGGGCCGTCTCGGCGGTGTGCCGCGAGCACGGCATCCCGCTCTACATCGACGCGTGCCGCTTCGCGGAGAACGCGTGGTTCATCAAGCTCCGCGAGCCCGGCCACGCCGACCGCGCGCCGATCGACATCGCGCGCGAGCTGTTCTCCTACGCCGACGGCTGCACCATGTCGGCGAAGAAGGACGGCATGGCCAACATCGGCGGCTTCCTCGCCAGCAACGACGCGCTGCTCGCGGCGAAGGAGCGCAACCTCCTCATCCTCACCGAGGGCTTCCCGACGTACGGGGGCCTCGCGGGCCGCGACCTCGACGCCATCGCCACCGGCCTCTACGAGGCGCTCGATCCCGACTACCTGCTCTACCGCATCCAGTCGACGACCTACCTGGGCGAGCACATCGCGGCGGCGGGGGTTCCCATCGTGCAGCCGCCCGGCGGGCACGCCATCTACATCGACGCCGCCGCCTTCCTGCCGCACGTGCCGCCGCTCGAGCTGCCCGGCCAGGCGCTCGTCGCGGAGCTCTACCTCGAGGCGGGCATCCGCGCCGTCGAGATCGGCACGCTGATGTTCGGCCGGCACGACCCCGCGACGGGCACCGAACACGCCGCGCCGATGGAGCTGGTGCGGCTCGCGGTGCCGCGCCGCGTCTACACGCAGAGCCACATCGACTACGTGGTCGAGGGCATTCTCGAGGTCTACCACCGACGCGAGGCGATGCGCGGCCTGCGGATCGTGGAGCAGGCGCCCTGGCTGCGGCACTTCACCGCGAAGCTCGCCCCCATCGCGCCCTGACCGATCGGCGGGAACGGGCGGAACGGGGGCTTCGGCTCACCGGCCTCCGCCCCCGCCCGCCTGCTCCCCCCTCCCCCAGCCACCCCCGCCCCGCTATTCCACGCGCACGATCCACGGATACGGATCGAGCTCCTGCTGCGTGAACGCATTGGGCGGCGGCAGCTCGAACGCGACGCGCTGGGTGCGCGTGCGGTAGAGCCGCTCGAGCCCTTCCCGGTACTGCTCCGGACAATCGCCGGTCACCTCGACGTGGACGTCGCGCGCGGGCGTCCAGCGCAGCGACAGGATCCAGACGCCGTTCTCCGACGTCACTTCGCCGGCGGCATGCACCTCGGCGCCGCCCTCGACCTTCACGAGACACGTCTGCCCGTGGACCGCGCACTCCTGATAGCGGGTGGAGCGTCGCAGCATGCCCTCGTAGACCGTGCCGGTCCACGACAGCGTGCCCTCGACCGTCTCGCCGCCCTGGATGGGGCACGGCGCCACGATGCCCTCCCGCGTCCACTGACTCGCGAGCCGCACCCGATAGGTGGACGCCAGGCCGGGCAGCGGCGTGAAGACGCTGCTGACGGGCCGCACCGGATTGCTGCGGTTGGGCGCCTGGGCATCCGCGTTGAGCCCCTGCCCCGCGACGAGGACCATCGCGACGGAGAGCACGCGCACCCACCGGCCACCGAACCGCATACCGACCTCCTGCTGACGTTGACTGAACGGTGCCGCACGCGCGACCCCGATGCAGGTGAGGTCCACCCGCTGCGTTCACAATAGGCAATGACACGCAGCCATGTCAATCAATTCATGCTGAATCTGCACAAAATAGCTTATTTGTTACGCTAAGGACCACCATTTTGGAACTTATGCACATCATTCAATTACAGAAATGCAGAGAATAGCGCTTCATTGACACGAAAAGGCCCCCTTTCGGGGGCCGACGGTCGACGCCGGGGTCGCCTAGCCCGGCACCTCCTGCACGATCTGCTCGCGATGGGTGACGGTGAACCCGCGTCCGAGGTAGTTGGGCAGCGCGGCCGGATGATCGAGGGTGCAGGTGTGCAGCCAGATCCGGGTGGGTCCGTCGCGCCAGGCCTCGGCGATGGCAGCCTCGAGCAGCCAGCGGCCGAGTCCCCGCCCGATGGCCCACGGCATCAGCCCGAAATAGGCGATCTCGACCGAGGCGTCCGGATGCCGCACCAGTTCGAAGTAGCCCAGTGGGACCGGCCCCTCCAGCGCCACCCACACGGCGACCGTGGGGTCGGCGAGATGCGCCGCGAGCCGATCGTCGGGCCAGCCGAGGCGATCGACCCACTTGAAGGCGCGGCCCACCTCGCCATAGAGGAAGCGATAGAAGCCCGGCGGGCACGGCGTCGCGCGCTGCAGGCGCACGCCGGGTGGCGCGACGGTGGGCGCGTGGGCGGGCCGCTGGCGCATCTCGAGCCACGTGCGTTCGACGTCGACGGATGCCATCGCGACCGTGCACTCCCTCACCTGAGGTTCGCATTCGACACGAGCGTCGTAGCACGAAGGCAGCGATTCGGCCTCGCACCATCCGGTGCATGCGCGCGCCGTCCGTCGTACAAGGAGTTAGCGGTCGCGCCCACTCGGGCACGACCGCTGCGTCACCTGCTCGTCGGCGACCCCTCGTCCCCGCACCGGCTGCCGCGTCTCCTCTGCCTGACGCCGCGACCAGCGAGGGTGGGGGGTCGCGCCACGTCCGGGATCAGGACGTCGGCGGATTGAACTGCGCGTGCTGCGCGTCCACCCACGAGCGGTGGTACTCGGGATCCTCGAAGGGCATGGCCGCCCTGGCGACCTTGAGCGGACGGAACGAGTCCATCATGACCGCCAGCTCGTTGGTGTGCGTCTGGCCGATGCTGCCCTCGTACCGCCCCGGGTGCGGCCCGTGCGGCAGCCCGTCCGGGTGGTGCGTGATGCTGCCGTACTCGATGCCCTTGCGGCTCATGAACTCGCTCGAGGCGTAGAACAGCACCTCGTCGGAGTCCACGTTGCTGTGGTTGTAGGGCGCCGGGATCGCGTTCGGGTCGAAGTCGTAGGGCCGCGGGCAGAACGAGCAGATCACGAAGCCGTCGCCCTGGAACGTCTGGTGCACCGGCGGCGGCTGGTGGATGCGGCCCACGATGGGCTCGAAGTCGTGGATGTTGAACACCCACGGATAGAAGTAGCCGTCCCAGCCCACGACGTCGAACGGGTGATGGTCGAGGACCAGCTCGTTGATGGCGTCGTACTGCTTGACGAGGATGGGGAAATCGCCCTTCTCGTCGCGCGGCTTGAGCTCGAGCGGCCGGCGGATGTCGCGCTCGCTGAACGGCGCGCCCTCGAGCAGCTGGCCGAAATCGTTGCGATAGCGCGACGGGAACCGCACGTGCCCCCGGCTCTCCATGGGCAGCAGCTTCACCGGGCCCTTCGCGAAGTCGAACTTCCAGCGGAACGTGATGTTGCGGTGCACCACCACGTAGTCGCCCGGCTGGATGGGCAGCTCGCCGAAGACCGACTCGAGCACGCCGTGCCCCTCGACCACGTACACCACCTCGTCCGCCTGCGAGTTGCGGTAGAAGTGCGCATCGTTCTCGTCGGGCTCCACGTAGTACATGGAGATGTCGGCGTTGAAGAGCAGCGGGATGCGGTCGAGCGTGGCGCTGCCGCCCTTGCGCGCCTGGGCGGTGCGGAAGTGCCGGTGCCGCAGCGAGGTCTCCTCGTCGGCCTCGAGCTTCACGTCGCGGAGCTTCCGCGCCGACTTCACCGTGGTGGGCGGGTGGATGTGGTACAGCAGCGACGAGGTGCCCACGAAGCCCTCGTGCCCCATGAGTTCCTCGGCGTAGATGCCGCCGTCGGGCCGGCGGAAGACGGTGTGCCGCTTGCGCGGCACCTCGCCGAGCTGGTGATAGACGGGCATGCTAGAGGTTCCCCCGCAGCGCCTGCTCGCGCTCGATGGACTCGAAGAGCGCCTTGAAGTTGCCCTTGCCGAAGCTCTTGGCGCCCTTCCGCTGGATGATCTCGTAGAACACCGTGGGCCGGTCCTCGACCGGCTTGGTGAAGATCTGCAGCAGGTAGCCGTCCGGGTCGCGGTCGACGAGGATGCCGAGCCTGGCGAGCTCGTCGACCGGCTCGTCGATCCGGCCGACGCGGCCCTGCAGCTCCTCGTAGTACGTGGTGGGCACCGAGAGGAACTCGACGCCGCGGTCGCGGAGCGCCGTGACGGTGGTGATGATGTCGTCGGTCGCGAGTGCCATGTGCTGCACGCCGGGGCCGCCGTAGAAGTCGAGGTACTCGTCGATCTGCGACTTCTTCTTGCCCTTGGCCGGCTCGTTGATCGGGAACTTGATGCGGTCGTTCCCGTTCGCCATCACCTTCGACATCAGCGACGAGTACTCCGTCGAGATGTCCTTGTCGTCGAAGGTGAGCAGGTTGCGGAAGCCCATGACGTGGGCGTAGAAGTCGACCCAGACGTTCATCTTGCCCAGTTCGACGTTGCCGACGCAGTGGTCGACGTACTTGAGGCCCACGGGCGCCGGCTGGTAGTGCGGCTTCACGGGCCGGAACCCCGGCATGAAGAGGCCGCGGTAGTTGCGCCGCTCCACCAGGGAGTGGATGGTGTCGCCGTAGGTCTTGAAGGAGGCGATGACGATCTCGCCGTCGTCGTCCTGCATGGCGCGCGGCTCGTGCACCGGCACCGCACCGCGCTCGACCGCCTTGGCGAAGGCGTCGCGGGCATCGTCCACCCACAGGGCGAGGTCGCGGACGCCGTCGCCGTGGCGGAAGATGTGGTCGGCGATGACCCGGGCCTCCTCGCTCAGGTCGGGCCGGATGGGCGTGGTCAGGACGAAGCGGATCCGGTCCTGCTGCAGGAGGTAGCTCGCCCGGTCCCGGACGCCGGTCTCGGGGCCTCGATATCCCACGAGCTGGAAGCCGAAGGCCGCCCGGTAGTAGAGGCTGGCCTGCTTGGCGTTTCCGACGTAGAACTCGATGTAGTCCGTCCCGTTGATCGGGAAGGTGTCGGCGGTGGTCGGCGAGACCCCGAGGGTCGCGGTGGTCATGTCAGGCTCCCGGCTTGGGTCCATTTGGGTGAAATATAGGCCGTTCCGTGCAAGTTTCCCGCATCCCGGCATCCCCCCTTCCATGACCGATATCGGCGCCCTGTTCCAGCTGTACCACGAGTCCCTCGTCCGGATGCTCTACCGCCGGACGGGCGACCGGGATCGCGCCGAGGATCTGGCCCAGGAGACGTTCGCCCGGGCGGTGGAGGCCCCCCCGAACAACCCACGGCCCTGGCTCTTCGCCGTGGCGCTCAACCTCGTGCGCGAGGACGGGCGCCGGGCCAGCACCCGGGGCCGTCGGCTCGAGCTCTACCGCCACGAGGGGCCGCAGGCCTCCCCCGCTCCCGACCAGGCGTTCGTGCAGGAGGAGGACCGGGCGCGCGTACGCCGGGCCCTCGCGCGGCTCAACGAACGGGACCGCGAGGCGCTGCTGCTGAAGGCCGAAGGCTTCAACTACGACGAGATCGCGGAGACCCTGGGCCTCGCGCGCGGCGCCATCGGCACCACCCTGGCACGAGCGCGCAAGAAGCTGGTCGAGGCCTATCGCGAGGAGGAGAGGAACGATGTCGCATCCTGACGACGGGCGGCTGCACGCGCTCGTGGACGGGGAGCTGTCCCCCGCGGACGCGGCCGCGATCGAGGCGCACGTCCAGACCTGCCAGCCATGCCGCGTCCGGCTGGACGAGGCCCGAATGCTCCTCGGCGAAAGCGACCGGATCGTGGCGCGGCTCGACCTCGAACCGCGGCGCGCGCCCCGGGCCACCGGTGGCGGCAGGCGCTTCGATGTCCGCGTGCTCGGCCTCGCGGCAAGCGCGCTGCTGGTCGTGACCGTGGGCTATCTCGCCCTCCGTCCCGATCGTGGCGTGCCGGCGGCGTCGCCGGTCGCCGCGCGCGCCGCCGAATCGGTGAACGCCGCGCCCAAGGAGGCCGCGCCCGCACCCGCGACGTCGGCCGAGCAGGACGTTGCGCCGCCGCGCGCGGCGCCCGAGCCCGAACGCCGCCCGGCCGCCGAGCGTTCGCTGGCCCAGCGGGAGGAGGCGAAGCCGGAAGCCGCTCCGGCCGCGCCGACCGCCGGCCGGATGGCCAGCCGCGCCGACGCCGCCGAGCAGCGCGTGGCCAGCGACACGCCGCCGACGCGCGCGGCCGACGGCGTGGCCCTCAACGACCTGCCGCCGTGGAAGGCGAAGGTGGCCGCGCCATCCCCGCCGCCGCCTTCGGCGCGCTTCCGGCTGGAGGGTCTGGACGTGGTGTCGAGCCAGCCGCTGCCGGGCGGCGGCATCCGGCTCGTCTACTCGGTGAACGGCACGCCGGTGGAGTTCGACCAGGTGCCGGCGAGCGCGGCCGCACAGCCGGCGCCGACGGCGGGCGCCATGCGCGAGCTGAGCTGGCCGCGCGACGACCACCGACTCACATTGCGCTCCACCCTGCCGGCGGCGGAACTCGAGCGGCTGCGGCAACTGGTGCGCTGAGGCGGAGCCGCGGCGCCGGGGTATCCGGTTGGCATGCGTCGCGCGGTGCGGGTGGGGCTGGTGGTGCAGGGGCTGTTCTACGTGCTCACGGGGGCGTGGCCCCTCGTGAGCATGCGGACGTTCGAGGCGCTGACGGGACCCAAGGTCGACGACTGGCTGGTACGGATGGTGGGCCTGCTCGCCGCGGTGATCGGCGCCGTGCTGCTCCTGGCCCTGCGCGCCGGTCGCGTGACGCGCGAGATCCTGGTCCTGGCCGGCGGGGCCGCCGCGAGCTTCGCGGCGATCGACCTGCGCTACGCGCTCGCCGGCCGGATCCCGCCCATCTACCTGGCCGATGCGGCGGCCGAGCTCGTCTTCCTCGCACTCGCGGGACTCGCGTGGCGCGACCGGCCGAGGTAATGATTGCACCATGGCTGAGCTGATCTACTACGTGGCCACGAGCCTCGACGGGTACATCGCCACGCCGGACGGCGGGGTGGAGTGGCTCCACGAGTTCGGTGCCGGCGGCGAGGACTACGGGTTCCGCGAGTTCTACGCCTCGGTGGACGCGGCCTGGCAGGGACGCCTCACCTACCAGAAGTGCCTCGAGTTCGGCGACTGGCCGTATGCGGGCAAGCAGAGCCTGGTGTTCACCCACGCCCCGCTCACCAGCGAACGGCGCGACGTGCGCTTCACCTCCGAGACGCCGGCCGACGAGATGCAGCGCGCGACCCGCGAGGGCCGGCGTCGCCTGTGGCTGGTGGGCGGCGGCGGGCTCGCGACGGCGTGCCGGGAAGCGCGGCTCATCAGCGAGTACATCGTCTCGGTGATCCCGGTGGTGCTGGGCGCCGGCATCCCGCTGTTCGCGCGCGGCGGCGCATTCGAGAAGCTGGAGCTGTGCGACACCCGTACCTGGCCCGACGGCGTGGTGCAGCTGCGCTACCGCCCGCTCGGCTCCGCGTGAGCGACGCGCCGTTCCGGCTCACCGACGACATGCTCGCCCTGATCGAGGCGACGCACCTCTGCTTCTGCGCCACCGTCACGCCGGACGGCCTGCCGAACCTCTCGCCCAAGGGAACGATCCGCGCCTGGGACGAGCACCGGCTCTTCTTCCTCGACATCGCCTCGCCGCGCACGCGCGCCAACCTCGCGCACCGCCCCGTGCTCGAGCTCAACGTGGTGGACCCGCTGTCGCGGCGCGGCTATCGCTTCCGCGGCACGGCCACGCTGCACGCGGACGACGAGGTGCACCGCAAGGCCACGCGGCGCATCCGGATGGAGGAGGGCGTGCGCTACGAAGCCGCCGCGACCGTCCTGATCACGGTCACGTCGGCGGAGCCGCTCATCTCGCCCGGCTATCTTCACGTGCCCGACGAGACGGCGATGCGGATCCACTGGCGGCGCCGGCGCGACGACCTCGACGCCGCGTTCGAGCGGTTCCTGTTCGGCGAGCCGCCCTACCGGCACGACGCGTGATCACCTCACCCCGGAACGACAGCACGTGAGCACCACGACGATGCGGAGCCTGGCCCGACTGCTGGCGCTGGTCCTGGCGGGCGCGACGCCGCTCGCCGCCCAGGCGCGCGAGGCCACCGAGTACCACCCGATACCGGGCAACCGCGGCCTGCCGTTCTCCGAAGCCGTGCGCACCGGCAACCTGCTGTTCCTCTCGGGCCAGCTCGGCACCGACGCCTCCCAGAAGCTCGTGCCGGGCGGCATCAAGGCGGAGACGCGCCAGGCGCTCGAGAACATCCGCGCGGTCCTCGAGCGCCACGGGTCGTCGCTCGACCGGGTCGTCAAGTGCACGGCGATGCTCGCGGACATGCAGGAGTGGGCGGCGATGAACGA
>DASUOW010000147.1:0-6625 GCA_036276435.1 Gemmatimonadales bacterium | reverse complement strand
CTCCGCGTCGACCGAACGGGACCTGCAGCGTGAACCCTACTCCGGCATTTCGACCATGACGGGCACTGTCTGGTCCCGCCGCAGCCGACGTCACGCGGACAAGGGAGGTGCCGGTGTCTCGCGAAGCAGGCAGGACCGGCAGGACCCCGTCCAAGGAGATGGCCCAGATGGCAACGTTCGTCCTGGTCCACGGCGCGTTCGGCAGCCCGGCCGAGCTGGCGCCGGTGATCCCCGAGCTCGAGGCGCTCGGGCACCGCGCGATCGCCGTCGACCTGCCGTGCACGGACCCCGCGGCCACGCTCGACGACTACGCCCGCACGGTGGTCGAGGCGATGGCGGGACTGGAAGGACCGGTCGTGGTGGTGGGTCATTCGGCGGGCGGCGCGACGATCGCGCTCGTGCCCGGCCGGGCGCACGTCGACCGGCTCGTCTACGTGACGGCGGTCGTTCCCGAGCCGGGGCGCTCGATCGCGGACGTGGCCGGCGCGGAGGTCCGCGAGCTGCTGCTGGCGGTCTCGCATGATGACGGCAACGGCTGCCGGTCGTTCGACCTGGAGACGCTGGCCTCCCTGGCGCCGCCGGAGGAGCGGGCGGCGTACCTCGCATTCCTCGAGGCCACGCAGCGCGCCCAGGGATGGGCCGCGCTGGAACAGCTCTGGCCCGGCCAATCGCTACCCAGCGTGCCGTGCACGTACGTTCTCTGCACCGAGGACAACGTCATCCCGCCGGCGAGGCAGCGCGAGATGGCGGCGCGCCTTGGCGGAGAGCCCATCGAGATCGCGTCCGACCACGCGGTCTTCGCCCAGCGGCCGCGCGAGCTCGCGGCGCTGCTGGTGCGGTAGTCGGAATGGAGGAGTGATCATGATCGCCGGCGCCAGATATGGACACACCAATCTGATCGCGGTTGATTGGAGGGCCCTGTCCCGATTCTATCAGGACGTGTTCGGCTGCATCCCCGTCCCGCCGGTGCGTGACTACCGGGGACCGGAGCTGGAGCGAGGTACAGGCGTTGCGGGCGCCGAGTTGCGTGGCGAGCACCTGCGACTGCCGGGCCACGGCCCGGACGGGCCGACGCTCGAGATCTTCAATTACAACATCCTGATGGAGAGGCCCGAGGTCGCGGTGAATCGCCCGGGCTTCGGCCACATCGCCTTCGTCGTCGACGATGTGCCGGCTGCGCGCGACGCCGTGCTGGCTGCCGGAGGACGGGCGGTCGGTGATGTGGTGACCTTGACCAATGCGATGGGGAAGCAGCTCACCTGGGTCTACGTGACCGATCCGGAAGGCAACGTCCTCGAGCTGCAGACCACGCCCAGATAGGGGCCGCGCGCCATGTGACGATGGCGTGCGGTTGAACACGTGCGTCAGTCGATCATCAACCTCCGCGGAGAACAATGAGATGAGAAACAGCTCGCTCGTCGTGCTTGCATCGGCCGCGTGCCTGGCGTTCCTGGCCGGCTGCAACGCATCCCAGCCGGACCGGACCGCACCGGCCGCACTGGAGGCGCCGCAGGTGGCGGAAGCGCCGGAGTACTTCCTGTTGCGGCCCGAGGTCGAGAAGGCGTACGGCTACACGCACGCCGTGCGGATCGGCGACGACGTGAAGGTGTCGGGCGCGGTGAGCATGGACGAGAAGGGCAATCCGACCGCCGCTGGCGACATGGAACAGCAGATGAAGAACGTCTACGCCGACCTGCAGAAGGTGCTGGCGCACTACGGCCTCACCTTCGACGACGTGATCGTGGAGAACGTCTTCACGACCGACATGGCGACGTTCCTCAAGCTGGCCGGGTACCGGAACACGATCTACACGAAGCAGTTCCCGACGGGGTCGTGGCTCGAGGTCAAGGGACTCGCGCTTCCCGAGTTCATGATCGAGATCGAGGTCGAAGCGCACCGGCGGAGATGAGCACGACGGAGCCCGGCACCATGCGCACATTCATGGCGGCGATGCTCGCTTCCAGTCTCATCGCACGGAGTGCGCCGGCGCGCACCTCCCCGGCTGGGCAGGCGGCCACGGCAAGCGACTCCACATGCGTCAATGACCCCTCGTGGACGGCTCCACAGAAGCCCGTTCGCATCCACGGCAACACCTGGCACGTCGGACCTCGTGGTCTCGGCGTCTTCCTCATCACCGCGCCCACCGGCCACGTCCTGATCGACGGCGGCGTACCGGGGAACGTGCCGTTGATCGAGGCGAACATCCGGAGCCTCGGGATCGACCTGCGGGACATCAAGTGGATCCTCAACACGCAGGCGCACTGCGACCACGCCGGCGGGATCGCGCAACTGGTCCGCGAGACCGGCGCCGAGGTGATCGCGGGGGTGCGGGACGCGGAGTTGCTCGCGCGCGGGGGCCGCGACGACCCGCAGTACGGCGACGCGTTCACCTTCGCGCCGGTGCGCGTGACGCGGACGGTGTCCGACGGCGAGCGGCTGCAGCTGGGCAGCCTGTCGCTCACCGCGCACGCGACGCCTGGGCACACGCCGGGCAACACGACGTGGGCGTGGACGTCGTGCGAAGGGGCGCGGTGCGTGCAGGTGGTGAACGTGGGCAGCCTGTCGGCGCCCGACTACCGGCTGGTGGACAACCCGAAGTATCCCGGGATCGTGGCGGACTACGAGGCGAGCTTCCGGATGGTGGCAGCGCTGCGATGCGACCTGGCGCTGGCACCGCATCCGGGGATGGTGGATTTCTGGGAGCGGGTCGCGCAGCGCGAGCGGGGAGACGCGCAGGCGCTGATCGACTCCACGCGCTGCCGGGGCTATGCGGACGCGGCGCGCAGGGGATTCGAGGAGGAGCTCGCGCGGCAGCGCCGGGCGGCGTCACTGGGAGCCCAGCAGCGCCCCGACTCCGTGATGCTCCTCGCCCCCGCCGCCATGACGGGGTGGCGCGAAGGGGGGACCCGCGGGGTCTCGGGGATCGACCTGTACGGGGACTTCGACCAACCGGGGCCGTACGTGGCGCGGACCCGGTTCGCGGACGGCCGCGGCATCGGTCCCCATCACCACACGAACACCACGACGATCACGGTGCTCGAGGGTCGGTTCCACCTGGGTATCGGCACCGCGGTGGATTCCAGCGCGGTGCGCGCGTATCCGCCGGGGAGCTTCCTCGTGATCCCGGCCGGAGTGGCGCACTACGAGTGGGGCGAAGGCGAGACCGTCATCCAGCTCAGCGGCACCGGCCCGCTCGGGTACGCGAAGTCCACGCCTGCCCGCTGAGTCGCCGGCATCGCGACGTCGGTGGCCGGGATCCGGGCAGGCCGGTATCCTTACCGTGTCCCCACCCGAACCGGTCTCCACTGCCTGACCCGATCGAGCGACTGATCGCGGCCCTCGCCGACCGTTACCGCATCACCCGCGAGCTCGGCGCGGGTGGCATGGCCACAGTCTATCTCGCCGAGGATCTCAAGCACCAGCGTCAGGTCGCCATCAAGGTGCTGCGCCCGGAGCTCTCGGCCGTGATCGGCGCCGAGCGCTTCCTCGCCGAGATCCGGACCACCGCGAACCTCCAGCACCCGCACATCCTCCCGCTGTTCGACTCGGGCGAGGTGGACGGCCTCCTCTTCTACGTGATGCCGTTCGTGGAAGGGGAGACGCTGCGCGACCGGCTCACCCGCGAGAAGCAGCTGCCGATCGCCGAGGCGGTGCGGGTGGCGACCGAGATCGCCGCCGCCCTCGACTACGCGCACCGCCACGGCGTGATCCACCGGGACATCAAGCCCGAGAACATCCTGCTGCACGACGGCAGCGCCCTCGTGGCCGACTTCGGCATCGCGCTCGCGGCCAGCAAGGCGGGCGGCGCCCGGATGACCGAGACCGGGATGAGTCTCGGCACGCCGCAGTACATGAGCCCCGAACAGGCGATGGGCGAGCGCGACCTCACGGCGCGCAGCGACGTGTACGCGCTGGGGAGCGTGCTGTACGAGATGCTGCTGGGCGAGCCACCGTTCACCGGGCCCACCGCCCAGTCGATCGTCGCGAAGGTGATGACGGAGCGGCCGGCGCCGCTCGCGGCCCGCCGGGATCGGGTGCCGCCGCAGGTCGAGGACGCCGTGCTCACGGCGCTCGAGAAGCTCCCCGCCGACCGGTTCGCCACCGCCGGCGCGTTCAGCGCGGCACTGACCGCCGCCCCCACCGCATCGCGCGACACCGTCCCGATCGCCGCCGCTCCGACCGCGGGGCGCGCTGCGTCGCGCGGGCGCTGGCCCCTCGTCGCCGGCGTGCTGGCAGCGCTGTCCGTGGGCCTCGCCGGTGCGCTGGTCGTCGTCTCGCGCCGCCCCGGCGAGACGCACGTGATTCGCGCCGCCCTGCAGGTGGAGACGCGGTCGGGGCCCTATGCCCCCGTCGTCGCCGGCTCGCCCGACGGGCGATCGTACATGTACTGCACCACGGCCGGGCTGGTCGAACTGCGGCGCTGGGACGCGCTGGCCTCGTCCGCCGTGCCCGGCCTCACCACCGGATGCGCCGCCGCCGCCTATTCGCCCGACGGCAAGTCCCTGGCGATCATCGGGATCCCGACGGCCCTGTACATCGTCCCGCTCGAGGGCGGTGGCTCCCCGCGCCGACTCGCCGTCGAGGGCATGGACGACGTCGCCGTGTACGGCGGAGCACTCGACTGGGCCGACGACGACCAACTCTACCTGGCGAGCCGTCCCGGCCTGATGCGCATCGCGCCGGCCACCGGCAAGCCCGCGCGCGTCGCCATCGCCGATACCACCATCAGGCTCACCGACATCGACGTGCTGCCGGGTGCCACGCGCGCCGTGGTGGCGACCACCACGACCGCCGCGCCGGATCGCGCGGTGGGTGTCCTCGATCTCGAGAGCGGCACCATCACGACGCTCACCGAGGGCGTTCTCGCCCGGTACGTCGGGGACGGCCACGTGCTGGTGGTGCGGCAGGACGGCTCGATGGTCGGCGTGCCGATCGACCCGCGCACCGGACGGTCAACGGGCCCCATGGTGCCGTTGCCGGACAGCTTGAGCACCGCGCCCCTCGCTGCGACCGTGCCGGGGTCGCTGCACGTCGGCGCCGACGGCACCCTGCTCTACTGGCGGACCGAGCAGGGAGGGGAGACACGGCCGGTGCTGGTGGATCGCCAGGGCGTCGAGCGGCCGCTGCCGGAGTCGTGGACCGCGCGTCAGCTCATCCCGCGATTCTCGCCCGATGGCGCGCGGTTCGCGGTCGAGGTCCTCGACGACAATCCGCACACCGTCGTCCGCACGCTCGCCACCGGCGCGACGCGCACCGCCGGGTCGCCGGGCGCATTCATCGGTCGGCCCAGCTGGACGCCGGACGGGACGGCCCTCACGGTGATCTCGGATCGCGATGGACTGGCGCGCCCGCACGAGTGGCGCCTGGCCGGCGACGTGGTGACGCCGTTGCCGTTGTACGACCCCCGCCCGGTGTTCGCCACCGAGTGGTCGCACGATGGACGCTGGCTGCTGCTCCGCACCGACGACCAGGCGGCCGGCAAGGCCGACATCCTGGTCGTGCAGCCGGGCATCGACTCGGTGGCCCGGCCGCTGCTCGCCTCGCCCGACGTCGCCGAGTACTCGCCGATGCTGTCGCCCGACGCGCGCTGGCTCGCCTACGTCTCGAACGAGGACGGGCGCTACGAGGTGCGGGTGACGTCGTTCCCCGAGGTGCGGGAGCGGTGGCGGATCTCGACCGCGGGCGGCTCCGAGCCGGCCTGGTCGGCCGACGGGCGCGAGCTGCTCTACATCGCCGACGACGGCTACCTCATGAGCGCGACCGTGGCACCCGGCGCGGAGTTCGCCGTCGCGTCGCAGCAGCGGCTCTTCTCCACCGATCCGTACGCCCGCTACGGGTTCTTCAACCGCAACTACGACGTGCGACGCGACGGCACCTTCCTGATGCTACGGAACGCCGGGTCGAGCACCTCGAGCCTGGTGGCGGTGCACGGCTGGGCGGCCACCTTGCGGACGCGGACGGGCCGGTAGCGCTGCGACAGGGCGTCTCGCTCGCACTCGCGGTCCTCGCGCTCGGCGGCGTTCGTGTCGGCGCGGGTCCGCGTCCGTTCGAGGGCAGGCCACCTTGGGAGCCGGCCCGTCGGGAGCTCGTCGCCGACTGGCCGGAATTGCCGCCGGGGCTTCAGCTCGGTGCGGTCACCGGAGTCGCCACCATGTACGAGGTATCCGCATGAACTCGCTCAACTGGCCTCGCATCGTGCTTTGCGGACTCGTCGCCGGCGCGACGTTCGCGCTCCTCACGATGGTGCTCGTCGGTGCATCGGGCGGCGACTTTCTCGCGGCTGCGGGTGCGCATGCCGCCGCAGGCGACGGGGCGACCAGGACCGGTCCCGGCCTCCATGTCGCCACCATCGCGGCAGGTCCCTGGGCCATGTGGCTGTACGCGGTCGTTCGCCCTCGCTTCGCGAGCAATCTCGGCGCCGTGATGGCCGTCGGACTCGCGTGGTGGCTCATTGCGGGCCTTCAATCGCTCAAGTGGATCCTCCTGCTTGGGATCTCGTTCTCCGCCTGCCTCCCGCTTGCCTGGAACCTCGTGCCCACCGTGTTCGCCGTCCTCGTCGGGGCGACCCTGTTCAGCAGCGGGCAGCCCGATCAACCGGCGTACTTGCAATGATGGGCCCGGCCGG
>DASUOW010000146.1:0-2579 GCA_036276435.1 Gemmatimonadales bacterium | reverse complement strand
TCAACCTCGCGGGCTACGTGGTGCCGGGCATCGTGATCGCGCTCATCGGCGCCCTGGTGACCTGGGTCATCCTGCGCCGCGTGCGCCGCAGCGCGGAGCCCGCACTCGCCGGCGTGCCGGCGGGCGCGCCGGGTGGTCCGGCGTCGTCGATGAGCGAGGCGGATGCCGAGCGCCTGCGTCGCGCCCTTGAGGAGATCGAGACATGATCTGGGTCGAGGCCCTGGCCGCCCTGCTCGTCGGGGTGGCGCTGACTGCGCTGGTGGTGAGCCCGCTGGTGTCGAGCCGCCCCGTCGTCGCCGAGGTGGACGACGAGCCGGAGGAATTCGACCAGACGCCCAAGGGCATCGCGCTGGCGGCGCTCAAGGAGATCGAGTTCGACCGTGCCACGGGCAAGCTTTCCGAGGACGACTACCAGTTCCTCAAGGCGCGGTACTCCCAGCAGGCGCTCGCCGCCATCAAGGCGGACGACGGCGCCGTGCCGGCCGAGGCCGGTGCCGTGGCCCTCGCGGGCGCGGCGGACGACGTCGAGTCGCTGATCGCCGCTCGGGCGCGGGCCATCCGCACCGCGGCGTCCTCGGGCGCGCCGACGTGCCCCACCTGTGGGCCGCGGCCGGAGCCGGATGCGCTCTTCTGCTCCGACTGCAGCGCGCGGCTCGTGGCGGGCACGTGCGGCCAGTGCAGCGCGCCGATGGAGGCGGGAAGCCGCTTCTGCGATCGCTGCGGGAGCCGGGCGGCCGCCTAGCCGGCCTCGGCGGACGGCGGGCCGGATCGGCCCCCGGCCGTGGCCGCCGATGTCCTGTCGGAACTATCAGTATCGCGCCGACGGTTTCTGTCCTATTCTCCGGCGTCCCTCCCGGACTCTCAATGAAGACGGACGCCATGCATCCGACCCCCCCACGGGCTCGATCGAACGCGCGGCCGTGCCGCGTGGCGCTCGGCCTTCTCGCTGCCTTCGCGTTGCTGCCGGCAGTGCGCGTGTCCGCGCAGGAACCGACCGCCGCCGCGACGACCGCCGACAGCGCCAGGAAGCTTCCTCCCGACCAGTTGCAGTCGCTGGTGGCGCCGATCGCGCTCTATCCTGACGACCTGCTGGCCCAGACGCTCGTCGCCTCCACCTACCCGCTCGAGATCATCCAGCTGCAGCAGTGGATGGTGAAGCACCCCGGTCTCAAGGACAAGGCGCTGGCCGACTCGGTGGCGAAGCAGCCCTGGGATCCCAGCATCCAGTCCATGGCGGCGGTGCCGGACGTGGTCAAGCGCCTCGCCGACGACATCCAGTGGACCACCGATCTCGGCAACGCGTTCCTCGCGCAGCAGGCGGACGTGATGGACGCCGTGCAGGCCATGCGCAAGAAGGCGAAGGACAAGGGCGCGCTCGAGTCCAACGAGCAGCAGAAGGTGAAGACCGAGACCGTCGAGCAGAAGCAGGTGATCGTCGTGGAGTCGGCGAACCCCGAGGTGATCTACGTGCCGTCGTACAGCCCGACGGTGGTGTACGGGCCGCCGGTGTATGCCTATCCGCCGATCTACTATCCGCCCTATCCACCCGGCGCGGCGATGGTGTCGTTCACCGTCGGGATGATGTGGGGTGCGGCGATGTGGGGCGGCGCGTGCTGCCATGCCGGCTGGGGCGGGAACAACGTCTACATCAATCACAACAACAACTTCAACCAGATCAACCACAACGTGAACCGCGGCGGCGGCAACAACAACTGGTCCCACAACCCCTCGCACCGCGGCGGGGCACCGTACGCGGACGCGAGAACGGCGAGCAAGTACGGCGGCGCGTCGCGGGGCGCCGGCGTGTCCGACCGGCAGGCTGGAGCCGGCCAGGGCCAGCGCGGCGCGGGCGTGAGCGACCGGTCCGCCGGTGCGGGCCAGGCGAATCGCGGTGCCAGCGCCGGACAGATGGACCGCGGCGCGAGCGCCGGCAATCGAGCGAGTGGTGCGGGCCAGATGGATCGCGGCGCCGGCGTGAGCGACCGGTCGGCGGGCGCGGGCGGCGGCTCTCGCGGCAGCTCAGGCGGAAGCTGGGGCGGCTCGAGCGGATTCAGTGGCGGCTCCGGCGGCTACAACGGCGCCAGCACGCGCGCGAGCAGCTCGCGCGGCGCGTCCAGCATGGGCTCGCGCGGCGGTGGCGGCATGTCGCGCGGTGGCGGCGGGGGAGGGCGGCGGAGATGAGCGCCGTGACGAGCGTGCGCATGGCCCGGATCGCCGGCGCGGCGGCGGTGCTGTGCGGACTGTTGACGGCGTGCGGCGACCGGAAGCCCGAGCCGAAGCCCCCGGAGAGGCAGTTCGCGACCCCGGAAGAGGCGGCGGCGGCATTGGTCGACGCGGCGGAGCGGTTCGACCGGCCGGCGCTGACGGCGATGCTCGGTCCGGACGGCGAGGACCTCGTGGCGTCGGAGGATTCGGTGGCGGACCGCAACCGGCTTGCGGAGTTCGCGGCGGAGGCTCGGCAGCACCTGCGCGTCGAGCTCGACTCCGCGCAGACGTCGGCCGTGCTCTCGGTGGGCGCCTCCGACTGGCCGTTGCCGATTCCCGTGGTGCAGCGGGAGGGCCGGTGGTTCTTCGATGCC
>DASUOW010000145.1:0-17163 GCA_036276435.1 Gemmatimonadales bacterium | reverse complement strand
AGGGCACCGAGAAGGAAATCCGCGGGATGCTGCAGGCCGTCAGCGGCTCGGTGCGCGCGGCGCAGGTCGTCGGCGCGCCGCCCCCGCCGCCGGCCGCGTCGCGCGGCGGGGACGGGATGGACGGGCTGGGCTCGCTCCTCGTTTCATGATGAAGACTGCTTGCGCCCGCCCGGACCGCGGCCTAAGGTTATGGATGTTCCCAGTCACCCGCCGGCCCGCCCGGGCCCGGCATCGCCCGATCTCCAAGATTCGATGAGCCGGATCCGTACCGACGCGGGGCTCACGTTCGACGACGTGCTGCTCGTGCCGCGGCACTCGACCGTGCACCCCCGCGACGTCTCGATCTCCAGCCGCTTCACGCGCGGCATCTCCCTCAACATCCCGCTGATCTCCGCCGCCATGGACACGGTCACCGAGGCCGAGATGGCCATCGCGATGGCCCGTGCGGGCGGCATCGGCGTGCTGCACAAGAACATGCCGATCGACCGGCAGGCGGCCGAGGTCGATCGCGTCAAGCGCAGCGAGAGCGGGATGATCATGAACCCCATCACGCTCGGGCCCGACCGCCCGCTGCGCGAGGCGGCGGCGCTGATGCGCCGGTTCAAGATCTCGGGCGTGCCGATCGTCGACGGCCAGGGCCGGCTCATCGGGATCGTCACCAACCGCGACCTGCAGTTCGAGCGCAACCTCGACCAGGTCATCCGCGACGCGATGACGAAGGAGAACCTCGTCACCGCGCCCGTCGGCACCACGCTCGACGAGGCGGAGCGCATCCTCGCCCGGCACCGGATCGAGAAGCTCCCCGTGGTCGATGCCGACGGCACGCTCAAGGGCCTCATCACGGTCAAGGACATCTTCAAGCGCCGCGAGCACCCGCACGCCAACAAGGACCGGCACGGCCGCCTGCGCGTGGCCGCGGCCCTCGGCACGGGCGGCGACATGAAGCCGCGCGCCGAGGCGCTCATCCAGGCCGGTGTCGACGCCCTGATCATCGACTCGGCGCACGGCCACAGCGACGGCGTGCTCTCCGCGGTCGAGAAGATCCGCGAGTGGTTCCCCGACGTGCAGCTGGTGGCCGGCAACGTGGCCAGCGAGGCCGGCACGCGGGCGCTGGTGGAGCGCGGCGTCGACGCGGTGAAGGTGGGCATCGGGCCGGGCAGTATCTGCACCACGCGCGTGGTGACCGGCGTGGGCGTGCCGCAGGTCACCGCGATCATCGACGCGCTGCGCGGCGCCGGCGACGTGCCGATCATCGCCGACGGGGGCATCAAGTACTCGGGCGACATCGTGAAGGCCATCGCCGCCGGCGCGTCGTCGGTGATGATGGGCTCGATGCTCGCCGGCACCGAGGAGAGCCCCGGCGAGTCGGTGCTCGCCGAGGGGCGGCGCTTCAAGATGATCCGCGGCATGGGGAGCCTCTCGGCGATGCAGGACGGCTCCGCCGACCGCTACTTCCAGGACGGCGAGATGTCGCCGGCCAAGCTCGTCCCCGAGGGCATCGAGGGCCGCGTGCCCTATCGCGGCCCGGTGGGCGACGTGCTCTTCCAGATGGTGGGCGGGCTCCGCAGCGGCATGGGCTACTGCGGCGTCGCCGACATCCCGTCGCTGCAGTGCGACGTGGAGTTCGTTCGGATCACGGCGGCGGGCCTGCGCGAGTCGCATCCCCACGACGTGACGATCACGCGCGAAGCACCCAACTACAGCAAGTAACCGTACGCCGTCGCGTCACGCCGCGACCCACGAACGCCCGTACCCCAACCCGGACGCTTCATGAGCCTATTCCGTCGCAAGTCGCTCGCCGAGCTGATGCCTGAGGACGAGGGCGAGGGCGGCCTCAGGCGCGCCCTGACCGCCACGAACCTCATCCTCCTCGGCATCGGCGCCATCATCGGCGCGGGCATCTTCGTGCTGACCGGCACGGCCGCCGCGCAGTACGCCGGTCCCGCGATCGTCCTGTCGTTCGTGCTGGCCGGGTTCGGCTGCCTCTTCGCCGGGCTCTGCTACGCGGAGTTCGCCTCGATGATCCCGGTGGCCGGCAGCGCCTACACGTACGGCTACGCGACGCTGGGAGAGCTGGTGGCGTGGATCATCGGCTGGGACCTGATCCTCGAGTACCTCTTCGCGGCCTCGACGGTGGCGGTGGGCTGGTCGGGCTACTTCACGGCGTTCATGACCGAAATCGGCATCAAGCTGCCGCCGGCGCTCACGGGGGCGCCGTTCGCCGTCGAGGGCACGCACACCCTCGTGCGCTCGCAGATCTGCATCGATCCCGCCACCAGCGCGGTCGCGGTGGACGCGGTGAGCCGCACGCCCGTCGCCATCGCGGACTGCGTGGCGAAGGGGTTCACCATGACGCACGGCATCCTGAACGTGCCGGCCATGGTGCTGATCGCGATCCTCACCGCGCTGCTCGTGGTGGGCATCAAGGAATCGGCGCGGTTCAACAACATCGTGGTGTACGTGAAGGTCGCGATCGTGCTGGCCGTGATCTTCTTCGGGTTCAAGTACGTCAACACGGCCAACTGGCAGCCGTTCATCCCGGAGAACACCGGCGAGTTCGGCAAGTACGGCTGGAGCGGCATCGTCCGCGGCGCCGGGGTGATCTTCTTCGCCTACATCGGCTTCGACGCGGTCTCGACGGCGGCGCAGGAGGCGAAGAACCCGCAGCGGGACCTGCCCATCGGCATCCTGGGCTCGCTCGCCATCTGCACCGTGCTCTACATCCTGATGGCGCTCGTGATGACGGGCATCGCGCACTACACCGAGCTCAACGTCCCGCACCCGGTGTTCGTGGCCATCGAGAAGGCGGGCCCGTCGCTCAAGTGGCTCACCTACTTCATCAACATCGGCGCCATCGCGGGCCTCGCCTCGGTGGTGCTGGTGATGCTCATGGGCCAGCCGCGCATCTTCTACAGCATGTCGCGCGACGGGCTCCTGCCGCCGCTCTTCGGCCGGGTGCACCCGAAGTACCGCACGCCGCACGTCTCGACGATCGTGACCGGCGTCGTGGCCGCGCTCATCGCCGGCCTCTTCCCGATCGGCCTGCTGGGCGAGCTGGTGTCGATCGGCACGCTGCTCGCGTTCGTGATCGTCTGCGGCGGCATCCTGGTGCTGCGCAGCAAGCAGCCCGACCTGCACCGCCCGTTCCGCACCCCCTGGGTGCCGGTGGTGCCGATCCTCGGCATCCTCATCTGCGGCTACATGATGTACGGCCTGCCGGTGGACACGTGGCTGCGGCTGGCGATCTGGATGGCGCTGGGCCTGGCCATCTACTTCCTGTACGGCCGCAAGCACTCCAAGCTGAACGGCACCGGCGCGTAGGCCGCGTCGAGCGCACAGGGCGGGCGGCGAGGGGAAACCTTCGCCGCCCGCTGCTTTTCTCCCTTCCGGGCGTCGCTATAATTCCCGCCCATGACGATCGACCTCTCCGCCGACAAGCAGGCCGCCGCCGCCGAGCTCTCCGAGGCGATCGGGGCGGGGCAGCGCATCTGCCTGACCACCCACGTGAATCCCGACGGCGACGGCATCGGCAGCATGGTGGCGCTCGTCCACCTGCTGCGAGCCCGCGGCGCGGACCCGGTCATCGTGAGCCCCACGCCCATCCCGCCGCGCTACCGCTTCATGCTCGACGGGCTCAAGGGCGTCGACCGCACCGCCGAAGCCGTCAAGGAGATCCGCCGCGCCGACCTCCTCTTCGTCGTCGATATCGCGGATCTCGGGCGCCTGGGCATGCTGCACGACGCGGTGCGCGACCGGGGCGTGCCGGTGGCCTGCGTCGACCACCACGTGAGTGCCGGCACGCTGCCGCCGGGCCCGCGCTACGTCGACCCCCAGGCCAGCGCCACGGGCGAGCTCATCGCCGAGCTCGCCGAGGCCAACGGCTGGGAGATCACGCCGCCCGTGGCGCAGGCGCTCTACGTCGCGATCCTCACCGACACGGGCGGCTTCCGTTTCAGCAACACGCGCCCGCGCGTGCTGCGCGTGGCGGCCGACCTGCTCGAGTGCGGCGTTGACCCGGAGCAGATCTACCTGCAGGTGTACGCCAACGCCCCCGAAGGCCGGCAGCGGCTGCTCGCCGAGGCGCTGCAGACGCTGGTGGTGGAGCACGAGGTGGGGCTGTCGTGGATCACGATCCCGCCGGGATCCCTCGAGCGCCACCAGGTGTCCGCAGACGATCTCGACGGCGTCGTGGAGTACGCGCGCTCGGTGGAGGGCGTGCGGATGGCGCTGCTGTTCCGCGAGATCGCGCAAGGGCGGGTGAAGGTGTCGCTGCGGTCGGTCGGCGAGGTGGACGTGGCGGATTTCGCGAAGCAGTTCGGCGGGGGCGGACACCGGAAGGCGGCGGGACTGTCGCTGGAAGGGCCCCTCGCGGACGTGCAGGCGGTCGTGCTGAAGGCGGCGCGGGCCTACCTGATGAATGGCTCGTCGCTCAGCGCCGCCTGAGCCCCGGGCGAGGGGGGGCGGTCACTGATTGCCGTTGCCGTTCCCCTGGTTGCCCTCGCCCCGGTTGCCGTTGTTGCCGTTGCCGTTCCCATTCCCGCCGCCGTTCCCGTTCCCATTCCCGCTGCCGCCGAAGCTGTTCGACGACGAGCTGACGAGGGCGTCGTTGGCCTGATTGAACTTGCCGCCGGTGGCGTTGCGGAACTGCGTCATGATCATGACCAGGCCCACCGCGATCAGGGCGATGAGCAGCACGTACTCCACCAGGCCGGCGCCGACGCGACGGCAGAGCTGGACGGCAGGGTGATGCGCGCGAGCCGGCTGGACGCCGGCGGGGCGGTGGCGCATGATCCGACCTCGATGCTGTGAACGGGGACATCGCCGGTGGCGATTCCTCAAGATATCCGCCGACGGGCGTCTGGCTAGATTGACCGGAAACTCAACACATTGGCTGGCAGGTGTTTCGGCGGAGTTCGGCTATGTGAAGGCCTGTTCATGATTTACGTCGCTGTCGGGGTAGACGGAGACGTGGCGGTGACCACTGCCCGAGGCCTCGGGATCCGCTATATTGCCGCTGTCCATCAATTGCGAGCCAGGCTGTCAGATATGGAAATCCTCGACCGCATCGAACAGACCCTCGACACGCTCCGCCCCTACATCGCGTCCCACCGGGGCAACGTGGAGGTGGTGGACTTCGACGAGGAGGAGGGCCGGCTGCTGCTCCGCCTCGGTGGCACCTGCCACGGCTGCGCGGCGAGCACGATCACGCTCAAGCAGGGCATCGAGGTCCGGCTCCGCCAGGCGGTGCCGGAAGTGAAGACCGTCGAGTCCGTCTAGGCCCCCGGGAACCCATGTCCATCGAAGCCGCCGTCATCGCCGCGCTCGCGCGCATCCAGAACCCGCGCCTGGGCACCGACCTCCTCTCCGCCGGGATGGTCCGGGACCTCGCCGTGGGCGAACACAACAAGGTGACCTTCACCTTCCTGCTCTCGCGCGAGGATCCGGCGACGCTGGTGCGGGAGGCCCGGACCGCCATCCGCACCGTCGACGGTGTGGGCGACATCAAGATCAACGTGGTCGATCCCTCGGGACCGCCCCAGCACACGCACCAGCCGCCCTCGGGAGCCGCCGCACCGCAGTCGGCGCAGGCCAACGTTCCCGCCCAGCAGCCCATCGCGCAGCCCAACCTGGGCACCATCCTCGCCATCTCGTCGGGCAAGGGCGGGGTGGGGAAGTCCACGGTGTCGGCCAACCTCGCCGTGGCGCTGGCGCAGATGGGGCTGCGCGTCGGCCTCATGGACGCGGACATCTACGGGCCCAACATCCCGCGCATGTTCGGCGTGTTCGAGAAGCCGCCGGTGTTCGGCGGCAAGATCCAGCCGATCGAGGCGCACGGCGTGAAGCTGATGAGCCTCGGCTTCCTGATCGACCGCGACGCGCCGGCGATCTGGCGCGGCCCGATCATCATGAAGATCACGCAGCAGTTCCTGCGCGACGTGGCGTGGGGCGAGCTCGACTACTTCATCGTCGACCTGCCGCCGGGCACCGGCGACGCGCAACTGTCGCTGGTGCAGTCGGTGCCGGTCTCGGCGGCGGTCATCGTCACCACGCCGCAGGAAGTGGCGGTGGGCGATGCCCTCCGCGGTGCCCGCATGTTCGAGCGGGTGAACGTGCCGGTCCTGGGCGTGGTGGAGAACATGGCGGCGTTCACCGATCCCGAGACGGGCCGGGTGTTCGAGCTCTTCTCCTCCGGCGGCGGCCAGCGCCTCGCCGACGAGATCGGCACCCCGCTGCTGGCCTCGGTGCCGCTGCAGCCGCGCCTGGCCGAGTTCGCCGACGTGGGCCGGCCCATCGTGCTGGCCGATGCCGACAGCCCCGCGGCGCGCGAGCTGCGCCGGCTCGCCGAGCGGGTGCACAGCGAGGCGGGCGAGCTGAACAGCGCGCTCCCGATCATCGAGGGCTGACGCATTCCGCTTGACCGCGTCCCGCGCGGCCGTTAGCCTCACCTGGACCAGCCCAGCCTACGTCCCCGCGCCGCCCTGCGGGGCGTTCGCGTTCCAGGAGCCACCATGACGACGACGCGGACCCGGCGTGCGGACCTCTTCGAGGGGTACGCGGGCCTCTCCGGCGCATTCGACGAGCTCTTCGATGCCGACGGCCGTCCGCGGCGCGAAGCCGCGCGCGTGGTCTCCCTCCTCAATCGCATGGGCCCGGCCGAGTTCCGCGCCCGCAAGCGCATCTCCGACCTGATGTTCCGCGATGCCGGCGTGACCTTCTCGGTCTACTCCGACGGGCGCGGCGTGGAGCGGATCTTCCCCTTCGACCCGATCCCGCGCGTCATCGGCGCGGGCGCGTGGGCGCGGCTCGCGCGCGGGCTCGAGCAGCGGCTGACCGCGCTCAACCTGTACCTCGCCGACATCTACGGGCCGCAGCGGATCCTGAAGGAGAAGCTCATCCCCCGCGGGATGCTCGAGGCGTCGAAGGGCTACCTGCCACAGATGCGCGGCATCGCGCCGCCGGGCGGCGTGTACGTGCACGTGGCGGGCATCGACCTGATCCGCGGCGGCGACGGCGAGTTCGTGGTGCTCGAGGACAACCTGCGTACGCCGTCGGGCATCTCGTACGTGCTGGAGAACCGCGCGGTCATGAAGCGCGTGTACCCGCACATCTTCCGGAAGGCGTCGGTGCAGCCGGTGGACGAGTACCCGACGCGGCTGCGCGAGGCGCTCGAGTCGCTGGCCCCGGCCGACCCGGCGGACCGCGACGCCCCGCGCACGGTGGTGCTGACTCCCGGGCCCTACAACTCCGCCTATTTCGAGCACTGCTTCCTCGCGCGCCGCATGGGCGTCGAGCTGGTCGAGGCCGGCGACCTGGTGGTGCGCGAGGACAAGGTGTACGTGAAGACGACGCGCGGCCTCGCGCGGGTGCACGTCATCTACCGCCGCATCGACGACGCGTACATCGATCCCGAGGTGTTCCGTCCCGACAGCCTGCTGGGCGTGCCCGGGCTGGTGCGCGCCTATCGCGCCGGCACCGTGACGCTCGCCAACGCCATCGGCAACGGCGCGGCCGACGACAAGGCGATCTATCCCTTCGTGCACGACATGATCCGCTTCTACCTCGCCGAGGAGCCGATCCTGCAGCAGGTGGGCACGTGGATCTGCGACCGGCCGGACGAGTGCAGCTACGTGCTGGCCAACCTCCGGTCGCTGGTGGTGAAGTCGGTGGACGAGGCCGGCGGCTACGGGATGCTCATGGGCCCGCAGGCCACGAAGCGGGAGCTCGAGGAGTTCACCCGGAAGATCAAGGCGCACCCGCGCGGCTTCATCGCGCAGCCGCGCATCGAGCTCTCCACCTGTCCCACGCTCATCGGCAACGAGGTGCGGCCGCGCCGCGTGGACTTCCGGCCCTACGTCGTGACGGGCCGGTCCACCTGGATCGTGCCCGGCGGCCTCACGCGGACGGCGCTGCGCCGCGGGTCGTACGTGGTGAACTCGAGCCAGGGCGGCGGGTCCAAGGACACGTGGGTGCTGGGCGGGGAGGACGCATGATCGCGCGCGTCGCGCAGGCCTGCTTCTGGCTGCACCGCTACCTCGAGCGCACCGAGAACGCGGCGCGCCTGCTGCAGGTCAACCAGCACGTCTCGCTCGACCTCGAGCTCGACGACGCGGAGCTGTGGCAGCCGGTGCTCGACGTCTCGGGCGAGGAGGCGCTGTTCACCTCGCTCTACGGCCGCGAGATCGAGGGCGAGGAGGTGCAGGAGTTCATGACGTGGGACGAGCGCAACCCCGTCTCCCTGGTCCGCTCGCTGCACCACGCCCGCGACAACGCGCGCACCATCCGCGAGACGATCAGCCTGGAGATGTGGCAGGCGCTGAACAGCCTCTGGCTCTGGCTCACCTCCAAGGAGGGCCGGAAGCTGTACGAGCGCGAGCGGCACCTCTTCTACGAGCGCGTGAAGACGGGCTGCCAGCTGTTCCACGGCCTGTACCACACCACGATGCTGTTCGACGAGCCGTACGACTTCATGCGCATCGGGTCGCTCTTCGAGCGCGCCGACCAGACGATGCGCCTCCTCGGCGCCACCTGGGACGCCACCGCGACGCCGGCGCGCCGCATCGCCCGGCCCACCGACGCGCCGCGCTGGCTCGCCGCGCTGCGCTCGCTGTCGGGGGTGGAGCCGTTCACCAAGCGCACGCGCGGCACGCTCGTGGGCCCCGCGGTGGCGGCCTTCCTGCTGTACGACGACCGCTATCCGCGCGCCGTGCACCACTGCATGCTGCGCGCGGCGCTCTTCGTCGACCGGGCGCGCGGCGGCGAGTCGAGCGAGGCCGGGGCGCGCACCCGCGCCATGCTGGAGGGCCTGCTGGCGCGGCTGCGCACGAGCGACATCGAGGCGGTCATCGAGCGCGGCCTGCCGCTCGAGCTCGCCGAGCTCATGGCGGAGATGGCGCGCCTGAGCGACACGCTGCGGGAGGAGTTCTTCGACGTGACCGACGCCCTCCCCCGGGCCGGCTGAGTGGAGGGTCTCGTGGAACGGCGGCACCCGAGCCGGTTGCTGGCCCTCTCGGCCGACGGGGTCCTCTCGCCGAGGCTCACCCTGCCGGGCCTGCACGACGGCGCCACCGCCACCGCCCCCGTAGGCTGGGGGCTCGCGTGGTATCCCGAGCGCCAACCCGCCGCGGTCGTGCTCAAGGATCCCGGCGCCATCGGCGCCAACCCCCTCACGCGCCTGCTGCACGAGTGGGAGCGCTTCCAGTCGGACATACTCGTGGGCCACGTGCGGGGCGACGGCGGCCGCAACACGGGCGCCGACACGCAGCCGTTCGTGCGCAGCTTCGGCGCGCGCGACTGGGTGTTCGCGCACGCCGGCGACCTCGCGCCCGAGAAGGTGGCGAAGCTGCCCCTCGGCGAGTCGCCGATCTACGAGCCCGTGGGCCGCACCGATTCGGAGCGGGTCTTCTGCGCGCTGCTCACGCTGGCGCACGCGCGCCACGCGCGCCGCCTCGGCGACCTGGGCTGGGCGCTGCTGCACGAGTGGCTCGGCGGCATCAACAACTTCGGCACCGCGACGCTGCTGCTGAGCGATGGGCTCGACGTGGTGGCCTACCAGGACCGCCAGCGCCATGCGGGGCTGTTCTGGACGCGGGTGCCGGCGCCGCAGCCCACCGGCACGCTGGCCGGCGACGACCTGGCGCTCGACCTCGGGGGCGAGACGGCGCGCAACCGGTCGGTGGCGTTCGTCTCGAGCACGCCCCTCGAGGGCGCCGGCCCGTGGAAGCCGATGTATCCCGGGCAGCTGCTCGTGCTGCGCGGCGGGCAGGTGGTGTGGGACAGCCACGCCGGCGCCGCGGGCGTCGTGGGCCTCGCGCCGCTGGTGCTGCGCACGGTGCGGCGCCCCGCGCGGCGCACGCTCGCGGTGGTGCACGAGACCACGTATCGCTACGAGGAGGCGGTGGAGCGCAGCTCGCACGTGCTGCGGCTCAGGCCGGTGCTCGACGAGACCCAGCGCGTGCTCGAGCACACGGTGGAGTTCTCGGTGCCCTCGATGCGCCACGAGTTCGAGGACGTCTTCGGCAACCGGGCCATGTCCATCGCCGTCGAGACGCCGTTCCACGAGCTCAGGGTCACCAGCCGGGCGCTCGTCGAGGTCAGCGAGCCCGCGCCGCTCGCCCTCGCCGGCCCGCGGCGCGTGTCGCTGCCGCTCGTCTGGATGCCGTGGCAGCGGCAGATCATGGCGCCCTACCTGCTGCCGCCCGAGCTGCCCGAGACCGAGCTGCGCGAGCTCATCGACTACGCCCTGGGCTTCGTGCGCCGCCAGGACAACGACCTCGCGGCCACGCTCTGGGACATGAACGAGACGATCTACCGCGACTTCCGCTACGAGCCCGGCGCCACGCACGTCGGCACCACGCCGTTCGAGTTCTTCGAGCAGCGCAGCGGCGTCTGCCAGGACTTCGCCAACCTGCTCATCTGCCTCGCGCGGCTGCTCAACATCCCGGCGCGCTACCGCGTGGGCTACATCTGGACCGGCGCGGCCCACGCCAACCGGCTGCAGTCGGAGGCGTCGCACGCGTGGGCCGAGTTGTACCTGCCCGAGCACGGCTGGCACGGCTTCGACCCCACCAACGGCTGCCTCGTGGGCAGCGACCACGTGCGCGTGGCCGCCGGCCGCCACTTCCGCGACGCGTCGCCGATGTCGGGCACCATCCTCGCCGGCGGCGGCGGCCTCGAGACGCTCGACGTGCACGTGCGCGTGAGCGTGGTGGACGACGCCGCGCGGGAGGCCGCCGCCCCGCGCATCGCCATCGGCTGACCGTGCCCGTCCTCACCTTCCTGACGGACTATGGCCTCGCCGACTCGTACGTCGCGGAGGTGAAGGGCGCCATCCTCGCGCTGCACCCCGAAGCCCCCATCGTGGATCTCACGCACCTGGTGCCTCCGGGCAGCGTGGCGAGCGGGGCCTACCTGCTCGGCCGCTCCTGCCTGCGCTTCCCGGCGGGAAGCGTCCATCTCGCGGTGGTGGATCCGGGCGTCGGCACGGCGCGGGCGGGCATCGCGTTCCGCGCCCACGGTCATGCCTTCGTGGGGCCCGACAACGGACTCTTCACCGAGGTGCTCGGCGGCCTCGACGGCGAGGTGATCGCGCTCGACGTGCCGGAGCATGCGGCACCCACCTTCCATGGGCGCGACGTGTTCGGGCCGGCGGCGGCACGCCTCCTCATGGGCTATCCACCGGCGGCGCTCGGCCGCCCGCTGGGACGCGCCCCCGTCGTGCTGCCGCAGCTGGCGCCGTTCCACGATGGCCTGTCCCTGGTGGGCGAGGTCATCCACGTCGACGGCTTCGGCACCCTCGTCACCAATATTCCCGCCGCTTTGGTGCCCCACGGGGCGCTGGTCTGGTATCACGCCACCACGATCGGCCCGCTGCACCGCACCTTCGCCGACGTCGCCACCGGCGAGCTGCTGGCGCTGGCGGGCTCCGGCGGCCACCTCGAGATCGCGGTTCGGGACGGCTCGGCGGCCGCGCGGCTGGGCGCCGGGCTGGGCAGCGAGGTCCGCGTCCGACCCCCCGGCTCCCCTCCGGGCAGTCCGCGCGGTTAGTTTGGCCGCGGCTCCCGGGCATCAGCCCGGGGTACCACGCCCCGACTCCCTCGGACAACTCATGACATCCTCGCGCACATCCGGGCGCGCGCCGTTCCCGGACCTGCAGTCGTACCTCGCGCACCTCGAGCAGATCGGCGAGCTCCGCCGGGTCAAGGTCGAGGTGGACCCCAAGTTCGAGATCGCCGAGATCGTGCAGCGGGTGATCCGGCAGAACGGGCCCGCGCTCATCTTCGAGAACGTGAAGGGCGCCGACTTCCCGGTGGTGCTCAACATGTTCGGCTCGGAGCGGCGCATCGAGGTCGCGCTCGGCCGCCATCCGCAGGAGATCGGCCAGGAGCTGCTGGCGCTGGTGCAGAAGCTCAACCCGCCGACGCTCAGGACGCTCTGGAACGCCCGTGCGCAGCTCCTCCGCGCCCGCTTCATGAAGCCCGACGTGGTGTCGAACGCGCCGGCGCAGGAGGTGGTGGAGGCGCCGCGCCTCGACCGCCTGCCCAACCTCTGGAGCTGGCCGCGCGACGGCGGGCCGTTCATCACGTGGGGGCCCACGCTCACGGAGGATCCGCGCTCGCGCCGGCGCAACTTCGGCCTCTACCGCCTGCAGGTCTACGACGAGAAGACCACCGGCATGCACTGGCAGAGCATGAAGGGCGGCCGCGGCCACCACTTCGAGGCCGAGAAGCGCAACGTGCCGCTCGACACCGCCGTGGTGCTCGGCGGCGACCCGGTCACGATGCTCAGCTCCATCTTCCCGCTGCCGGAGGATTTCGACGAACTCGGCTTCGCCGGCTACGTGCGCGGCTGGGCCACGCCGATGGTGCAGGGCAAGTCGGTCAACATGCTCGTGCCCGCCAACGCCGAGTTCGTGCTCGAGGGCAGCGTGCCGCCGCACGAGCGGCGCATGGAAGGGCCGTTCGGCGACCACTACGGCCACTACTCCGAGGCCGAGCTGTTCCCGGTGTTCCACGTGAAGACGGTGACGCGCCGGAAGAACGCCATCTGCCCCGCGGCGGTGGTGGGCAAGCCGCCGCAGGAGGACAAGTGGGTGGGCAACGCGGCCGGCGACATCATCGGTCCGCTCATCAAGGTGGTGAACCCCAACATCACCGATCTCTTCGGCTGGGACGACGCCGTGTTCCACAACCTCCTCGCCGTGTCGCTCGCCGAGCGCCACCCGAAGGAGGTGCTGAAGGTGGCGCTCAACCTGATGGGCACCGGACAGCTCTCGCTCACGAAGGTGGCGCTGATGGTGCGCGAGGACGTGCCGGTGCGGAACTGGCCGGCGCTGCTGCGCGAGCTGTGGTACCGGTTCGAGCCGGAAGAGAAGATGCTCCTCATCCCGATCGCGCCGCTCGACACGCTCGACTACACGTCGTACCGGCTGCACGTGGGGAGCAAGCTCATCCTCGACGCCACCGGTGATGCCGTGACGAGCGAGGCGCCGCCGCGCGACATCTACGATCCGCGCACCGTCGATCGCCGCATCCTGTCGTACAAGGTGCTCGAGGGCGGCTTCGTGGTGGTGGTGGTGAAGGAGAATCCGCGAGAGGTGCTCGAGGGGCTGGTGAAGTGGGACGGCCTGGGCCCGGTGCGGTTCATCACCGCCGTGAGCGAGGACGTCGACCTCGCCGACCAGACCAGCACCATCTGGGGCATCTTCACCCGCTTCGACCCCGCGCGCGACATGATCTTCCAGCGCCAGGAGTTCATCGGCGCCCGGCCGCTCTATTCCGGCCGCATCGGCATCGACGCCACGTGGAAGGAAGGCTATCCGCCGCCGGTCACGGTGCCCGAAGACACGATCCGGCTCGTCGAGCGGCGCTGGGAGGAGTACTTCGAGGGCAAGTACGAGAGGAAGGCCCGCGGCAACTGGTGAGCGGTGCGGGCCAGGAAGCGAAACGGGGTCCCGACCGATGTCGGGACCCCGTTCGCATTCGGCGCCGCCGGCGTCAGATCGTGACGCCGCTCACCGCCGCGCGCAGCTGCCCGGGTTCGAAATCGACGAGGTGCCCGGTGCCGAACAGGCGGTCGAGCGCCTTCCAGAAGTTGTCGAGCCAGATGGCCGAGGCCTCCTCGTTGCCGAGCTCGAGCTCGTCGTTCAGGAACTTCACCCACGCGGCTTCCTTCCACGCCACGAACTTCATGATCGCCTTCTCGCCGTCGCGGCCGTGCTGCGGCAGCGCGGAGGGCATCGGCGCCCAGATGGCGCGGAACAGCGAGTTGACGCCGGGGCCGGCGCAGATGGTGTGGGCGTAGATGTTGTACTTGTGCTTCTTGTCCCAGAGCGTCGTCAGCGTCACGATGGCGCCATCGCAGACTTCCGTGCAGTTGGTCGGAAACACGACACGCACGAGATCGTCCTCGAGATGCTTGAACAGCCGCGGCGTCTCGGCCACCGTGTAACCGCCGAGGCCGATGTAGCGCGCTTCAGCCTTGAAGTTCTCGGAAGCGCGGATGGCCTCCACGATCTGCTGCATGTCCGACATCGAGACCTCTTGGTGGCTCAATTTTCTGGGAGGCTATCCGAGCGCTGGCCCGGGGGCGGATCGGTCAGTATCGCAGGCCCCCGGCGAGCGGCGCAAGAGGAAAAACCATGAAACGACTATGAACTCGCGGAGGCGGGAGGCGAGCCGAGGGTGCGCTTGAAGAAGCGCACGAGGCCACGTATGACGAGCACCGCCAGCCCGAGCAGGACGACGACGACGAACGCCGTCACCACCGGATGCGTCATCGCGAGCCAGGTGAGGCCGGCGGCGAGCACGTCCTCGATGATGCTCAGGACGATGTTGCTGAACGGTTCGGGCGAGGTGTTGGCGGCCGCGCGGGTGGTGGCCTTGGCGCCGTGCGACGTGAGCGCGACGGTGCCGGCGAGCAGGGCCGCGACGGCCTGCATGGCGTCGGGCTGCGCGGCGAAGATGCCCCACCCGAGACCGGCCGCGGCCGCGGGCCGCACCAATGTGTGGATCGCATCCCAGATGCTGTCGACGTACGGGATCTTGTCGGCGAAGAACTCGATGAAGAAGAGCACCCCGGCCGCGATGATCACGGCGGGGTGCCCGAGGATGTCCAGTCCGGTCGGCAGGGTGACGAACCCGAAGTGCTGGGCCGCGCCGAGGAGAGCGACCGTCGCGTAGGCGTTGAGCCCGGCGGCGAACGAGGTCCCGAGGGCGAGGCCTATCGACTCGACATTGGTCATCCAGCCTCTAGTCTATCCACTCGACCCGGACCCCGCCAATCGCGCTCTCGATGCGGACCTCGAGCCGGGACGCCGCGTCGGCGAACCCCGCCGTGGTCCAGGTGCGTCCCTCGTCGGCGGAGGTGAGCCCAGCGGGGGCGAACCGGGCGAGGAAGGTGTCCGTCGTCAGCCGCACGCCGGCGCGGCGCGGCAGCCGCAGCACCAGCTCGCCCATCTTCATCTCGGTGGCGACCGCCATGACGCCGCTCCACTGGCCGGAGAAGTCGAGCGTGACCCTGCCCGCGCCGCCGCGCACGTCCAGCCGCTCGCAGCGGGCGTTGCCGAGACCGGTCACGGTCAGCTCGCCGGCCCCGGCGTCGAAGGTCGCCTCGGCGCAGCGCACGGGGTTCGGTTGCCCGAACCGCAGCGCGGCGCGGCTGGCGCTCGCGCCGAAATGGAGCCTGCCCATCCGCAGGCCGCCGAGGTCGAGCGTCGCCTCCACCGCGTCGAGCCGGAAGGCGAGGTCGAGATCCGCCTGTCGCGAGAGCGCGATGGTGGCGGCCTGGGTCGCGGAGCGTGACGAGGCCACGCGCACGCCGCCCTGCCCGAGCGCCGCGGCACCGAGCCGGAGCGAGCCGTCGCGGCCGTGCTCCGCGAGCGGGGCGAAGCGCCCCTCGTCGTAGGTGAGCCGGAAGCCGTAGAGGGCGCCCGCGGGGGCCGGGTGCAGCGCGAGCGAGCCGGCCGCGAAGTCCACCTGCACCGCCAGCGCGGGCTCGCCCTGCTGCTGCCGCACGACGGAGAACTCGCGCACCGTCTGCGCGGCGGCGGGCGTGGCGGCCGCGAGGGTCGCCAGCAGGAAGGGGCCGCGCATCAGCGGTCGCGGTCGGGGAACCGGGGCGTGCCGGAGCGCGGCGTGGCATCCTTGTCGGGCCGCCGCACCGCCGGCACGCCGAAGCGCGGCGTGGCCCAGAGATACTCGTCCGTGAGCATCTCGGGCGGCACCACGCGGCCGGCGAACTGCTCGCGCAACCCGCCGCGGCTCAGCAGCGCCGCGCCGAACCCGATGCTGGCGAGCAGCCACGACACGATGATCGCCGCACCCTGCATCAGCGGACCCGCCGTCGGCACCCAGCCGAAGGCCGCCCACACGAGCCAGAGCGCCGCGACGCTCCCGAGGCCGAGCGCCACGTAGCGGAACCCGTTGGGGGAGATCGCCGCGCCGCGCGCCATCTGCCGGCGGGTCAGCGTCTCGCCCATGGCGTACGCCATCGCGATGGCGCCGCCCACCACGCTCGCGAGCAGCAGCAGCGCGAACACCACCAGCACGAACGGCAGCAGCAGGATGCCCGCCACGCTGAGCACGAGGCCCACCACCAGCATGCCGAACGTCGGCAGCAGCAGCACCTGGCCCAGGAGTCCCACGACGAAGGCGCGGGCGAACGAATGGCGCACCGTGTCCGAGACGGTCTCGAGCGGGCCGCGCGCGAAGAGCACGAGTCCGGCGCCGACGAGGAAGAGCATCAGGAAGACGCCCGCCACGCCGGCGACTGCCCGCACGATGCGCGTGCCGGTGGCGATGGGCGCCTCCACCGACCCGGTAACGAGCGGCGCGGACAGCGTCCGGGCCGCGCCGGTGATCTCGCCGCCGAGGGTCCGGACCTCGCCGCCGAGGGCGAGCACGTCGCCCGTGATGACGGCGCCGGGCTGCACGATCACGTCGCCCTGCCAGGTGACGAGGTTTCCGTCGAGGCGGCCGGCCACCGTGACGTCGCCGCGCACCACGAGGACGTGGCCCTTCACCGTCTCGTCGGAGCCGATGCTGAAGTCGCCGAGCCGCGCCTGGCCGCCGGTCACGGTGATCCGCAACTGGTCGTCCGGCCCGCTCGCCGCCTCGCGGATGCGCTGCTCGAGGGAGATGGGATGGGCGACGTCGTCGAGGTCGAGGGTGACCGCGTCCTGCCGGGCCTCGATGATGCGCGGCCGCGGCTTCGCGGGCTCGGCGCGCGACGAATCGCCGCCCACCTGCTGGAGCAGTTCCCACACGTCGCGGATGATGGTGCCGGGCGTCACTTCGGCCGCGGCCCGGGTGGGCGCGGCGAGGAGCAGCAGGGCGCCGAGCAGGCGCCGGAGTCGCGCGCTAGAAGCTCTCATGTGCCACCCGATGATCCGGCAGGGCGATCAGCCGGCGGAGCAGCAGCATGCCGCCCAGCCAGCCGATGACCACTGCGCCCAGGGCGAACGCGAGCCGTTCCGGCGTGTCGAGCACCCCGCGCACGCCGGCGTACCACGGCTGCTCGATGAGGCTCGTCGCCAGGCTCTGCACCGTCGTCCACACCACGCGCGACGCACCGTCCTTCAGCGCCTGGCTGAAGGCGAGCAGCGCGTCGCGGTGAGTGAGCGACCAGGCGATGCTCGCGCCCATCGAGCCGAGGAGGCCGAGGACG
>DASUOW010000144.1:0-5592 GCA_036276435.1 Gemmatimonadales bacterium | reverse complement strand
CGGCTGCCCTTCGCCGTCCGGCTCGCCGACGGCCGGCTCGTGGGCAGCAGCAGCTATCTGGACATCACGCCCGCCCATCGCCGCCTCGAGATCGGCGCGACGTGGTATCATCCGGACGTCTGGGCCACGGCCGTGAACCCGGAATGCAAGCTGCTGCTGCTCACCCATGCGTTCGAGGTGCTGCAGGTGAACCGCGTGGCCCTCGTCACCGACGCGCTCAACCTCCGCTCCCAGGCGGCCATCGCCAGGCTCGGTGCCGTGCGCGAGGGCGTGCTGCGGGCCGATCGCATCACGCAGACCGGGCGGGTGCGGGACAGCGTCATCTTCAGCATCGTCGCCGCGGAGTGGCCCGCGGTGCGGCACGGACTGGAACGGCGGCTCGCCGAGGCCGGGCGCTCGTGAAGATCTGGATCGACGCCGATGCCGCCCCACGGGACGTGAAGGACCTGGTGTTCCGCGCCTCGAAGCGGCTCGGCATCCCCGCCGTGCTCGTCGCCAACCAGCGGCTGCAGCCGCCGCCCGGCTATCCGCTCGTCAGCTTCGTCTGGGTGCCCGACGGCGCCGACGTGGCCGACCAGCACATCGCCGAGCACGCGGCGCAGGGCGACCTCGTGGTGACGCAGGACATCCCGCTCGCCGCGCTGCTGGTGCCGAAGGGCGTCGCCGTGCTCGACCCGCGAGGCGAGGAGCACACCGACGAGACCATCGGGGAGCGCCTGTCGCTCCGGGACTTCATGGAGCAGGCCCGGATCGAGGGCGTCGTGACCGGCGGGCCCGCGCCCTACGACGCCCGCGCCAAGCAGAAGTTCGCCGCGGCACTCGACCGGGTGCTCACGCGCCTCGGGCGGCGCGCGTGACGATCGTCGAGACCGAGCGCCTCATCCTGCGCGAGCTGGTGCCGGACGACGCGCCGTTCATGCTCGAGCTGCTCAACGAGCCGTCCTACATCCGCAACATCGCCGATCGCGGCGTGCGCGACCTCGACGGCGCCCGCCGCTACATCGAGGAGCGCTGGCGGGCGAGCTACGCGCAGCACGGCTTCGGGCTCTGGGTGGTGGTGGAGCGCGCGAGCGGCACGGCGACGGGCCTTTGCGGGCTCGTGCGGCGCGACGGCCTCGACGACGTCGACATCGGCTACGCCTTCCTCCCCGCTTTCTGGGGCCGCGGCTACGCCATCGAGTCCGCCCGCGGCGTGACGGCGCACGCCCGCGACGTGGTGGGCCTCACCCGGCTGGTCGCGATCGCGGTGCCGGAGAACGTGCCGAGCATCCGGGTGCTCGAGCGGCTCGGCATGCACCTCGAGCGCACGCTGCGTCTGCCGGGCGAGACGACCGACCTCGTCCTCTACGCCGTCGAGTTCGACGCATGACCGCCCGCTACGTGCACGTCGACGTCTTCGCCTCCGGCCCGATGAGCGGCAACGGCCTCGCGGTGTTCCTGCACACCGAGGGCTGGCCGACGAGCGTGCTGCAGCGCCTCACGCAGGAGATGCGGCAGATCGAGTCGATCTTCCTGTCGCACGTCGGCGAGGGCGGGGCGAGCGCGCGCATCTTCACCGAGGACGAGGAGCTGCCGTTCGCGGGCCACCCGGTGCTCGGCGCGGCGGCGGTGCTGCATCGCGAAGTGGCGGGCGAGGCGATGGAGCGGACGTGGCGCCTGTCGCTCGCCGAGCGTGCGGTGACGGTGACGACCTCGCTCGCCGACGGTGGCATCACCGCCGAGATGAACCAGGGTCCCGCGACGTTCGACGCGGCCCTCTCCGCGGCGGACGCCGCCCCGATCCTTCAGCGCCTGCGACTCGGCGCCGGCGACCTGGTGGAGGGACTGCCGGTACAGGTCGTCTCCACGGGCCTGCCCTACCTGATCGTGCCCGTCGGCGCGGAAGCGCTGGGCCGCGCCGGCGTGACGGGGCGCGACCTCGAGGTGCTGCTTGCGCACGTGGGCGCGCGATTCGCCTACCTGGTGGACCCGGTGGGACGCGAGGGGCGCTCGTGGGACAACGTCGGCCGCGTGGAGGACATCGCCACCGGCAGCGCCGCCGGACCCGTCGGCGCCTATCTCTGGGCGCACGGCCAGGCAGACGACACGACGGCGTTCGAGCTGCTGCAGGGCCGATATCTGGGGCGGCCGAGCCGCCTCGGCGTCCGGCGGGACGGCCACGGCAACATTTTCGTGGGGGGCGAGGTATGGCCCTTCGCGCGGGGCGAGTTGGACATCGCGATCCTGCACGCGTGAGACCCACCGCGCCCTCTGGCACCGTCCTCGTGTCGCGGTAGGTTTCGCGGGCCGGTCGTCGCGCGCACGCCTTCGCTGGAGCGTCCCATGGAGTCCTTCGGGGTCCTCGTCCCCATCCTCGCCCTCTCGATCCCGGTCGTGGCCATCGTCATGAGCGGCCTGCGGAAGATGGCCGAGGCCCGCGTGGAGGAAGCCCGTATCAAGGCGAGTGCCGGCGGGGACGGCACCGAGACCGCCGCATTGCGCGAGGAGATGGACGACCTCCGCCGTGAGCTCGGCGAGGTGCAGGAACGCCTCGACTTCACCGAGCGCATGCTGATGCAGGTGCGCGACAACCAGCAGCTGCCGCCGCGCGCCTGACCATCCGCCCCGACACGGGCCGTCACATGCATCGTCATCTCGCCTCGCTCCTCCTCGTGGCGGCCACGCCGCTGGCGGCGCGCGCGCAGGTCGCCACGGGCTGGCTGCTGCACGGCCACGACCTCGGCGGGCAGCGCCACGCCGCCCTCACCACCATCGATACCGCGAACGTCGCGCGCCTCGCGCCCGCTTGGTCGTGGCACAGCGGCGTCACGGCGACGTTCCAGACCACGCCCATCGTGGTCGACACGACGATGTACGTCTCGCTGCCGTTCAGCAGCGTCGCGGCGCTCGACGCGCGCACCGGCGTCGAGCGCTGGCGCTACAGGCACGAGTCGCGGCTGCAGAAGCTGTGCTGCGGCCCTGCCAACCGCGGCGTGGCCGTGTCGGGGAGCCTCGTCTACGTGGGTACGGTGGACGGCCGGCTCGTGGCGCTCGATGCCGCGACGGGCGAGAAGCGCTGGGACGTCACAGTCGCCGAGTACGAGGGCACCACCGAGGCGACGAGCCAGCTGAAGCAGGACGACCCGCTCTCGCAGGTCGGCGCGACGGGATCGACCGGCGTCGGCATCGGCGCCGCGCCGCTGGTGCACGACGGCAAGGTGTTCGTCGGGATCAACGGCGTGGGCTACGGCCTGCATCCCGACCAGGGCCTCGCGGTCGTCGGCGTCGCGGGCCAGTACGGTCGGCCCGGGCTCATGGCCGCATTCGACGCCGCGACCGGGCAGCCGGTGTGGCGCTGGAACGTGACCGCACCGGGCTGGGAGGGCGCATTCCGCGCGACGACACCCGACGGCCGCTCGCTCAACCGCGACGTGACCGCCGAGCGGCGCGCCGCGAAGCGATATGCGGAGGCGTGGAAGTACGGTGGCGGGTCGGTCTACGCGACACCGGTGGTGGATGCCGAGCGGGGGCTGCTCATCTTCGGCACCGGCAATCCGTCGCCGCAAATGGCGGACGCCTCGCGGCCCGGCGACAACCTGCACACCTCGTCGCTGGTGGCGCTCGACCTCCGCACCGGCCGCCTCGTCTGGCACTACCAGCAGGTGCCGCACGACCGCTGGGGCTACGACGTGGCCAGCTCGCCGGTGCTGCTCGACGCGGTGGTGCGCGGCAGGCGCGTGCCGGCGGTGGCGCACGCCTCGAAGCTGGGCTGGGTGTACGTGCACGACCGTCGCACCGGCGCGCTGCTGTTCAAGTCGGAGCCGTTCGTGCCGCAGCGCAACCTCTTCACCCCGCCGCAGCCCGACACCGGCGTGGTGGTGGCGCCGGGCATCGCGGGCGGCGCCAACTGGTCGCCGTCGGCGTACGATCCGGCGCGGCGACTCTTCGTCGTCGGGGCGCTGCACCTGCCGACGCGCTACATCGCGCACGAGGTGACGCGGCCCGACGGAAGCGTGCTGCAGTACGCCAGCACGCAGGACACCGAGGAGAAGGGCGGCACGCTCACCGCGCTCGACCTCGCCGAGCGCGGACGCGTGCGCTGGCAGGTGCGCACCGAGGACCCGCTCATCGGCGGCGTGCTGGTGACGGCGGGCGGCCTGACGTTCACCGGGGTGGGCCGGAACCGCTTCGCGGCATTCGCGACGTCCACCGGGCGCGAGCTCTGGTCGTGGACGGGCGAGGCGGGCGTGAATGCCCCGCCCATCACGTACGCCATCGACGGGCGGCAATACGTGGCGGTTGCGGTGGGCGGCAACGCGCTGTTCGGGTTTCCGCAGGGGGACGTGGTGCAGGTGTTCGCCCTCCCCTAGAATCCCCGCACGATCGCTCACATCCGCGCCTACCTGACGAGGTGAACCCGGTGCCCGTTCCATTCGCGCGTCCGTCGATCGCGTTGCTGCTGACGCTGGCCGCCTGCTCGTCGCCGCAGCCCGTGAAGGAGGCGGAGCCGGGTGCGGCGGTGCCACCGCCCGCGCCCACCGTATCGTCCTGGACGCTGACGCCGCACGCATTCGGCACCGTGCAGGTGGGCTGGACGGTGGCGGAACTGAACGCCGCGCTCGGCGACACGCTCCGCCCCACGTACGAGATCAGCGACGACTGCGACCACCTCATGCCGGCCGCGCTGCCCAAGGGCACCAGCCTCATGGTGATCAAGGACACCGTCGTGCGCGTCGACGTGTACAACGCCGGCATCCTGACCCCGGAAGGCGCAGGCGTCGGGGACACCGAGGCGCGACTGCGCGAGATCTACGGCGCACGCGCCGTGGTGACGCCGCACAAGTACACCGGCCCCGAGGGCCATTACGTGACCGTGACGGACCCGGCGGCGGATTCGCTGCACATGACCATCTTCGAGACCGACGGCGAGAAGGTGCTGCAGTACCGCGCGGGCGTGGCGCCGGGGGTGCAGTACGTTGAAGGCTGTGCCTAGCCGGCGCGGCGGCACGCCGAAGGCGACGCACGGGCCGGGGGCCCTGCCGAATCTCGGGCCCGTGAGCGCCCGATGGCTCGCCGGCGCGGGCATCACCACCGTGGAGGAATTGCGCCGTGTCGGTGCGGTGACGGCGTATGGCATGGTGGCGCTGCGCGAGGGTCGCGCGGCCACGGCGAACCTGCTCTATGCGCTGCATGCGGCGCTCGAGGGAAAGCACTGGACCGCCGTGACGGCCGCCGAGAAGCGTCGGCTCCGCCGTGAGGCGGGACTCGAGTGACGAGCCTCGCGACCATCGGCTACGAGTCGGTGGCGGTGCCGGAGTTCCTCGCGACGCTGCGCGACGCGGGCATCGAACTGCTCGTGGACGTGCGCGCCGTGGCCGGCTCGCGTCGGCCCGGCTACGCCAAGACGGCCCTCGCCGCCAACCTCGCCTCGGCGGGCATCAAGTACCTGCACCTGCGCGGACTCGGCACCCCGAAGGAGGGGCGGATCGCGGCGCGCGCGGGCCGGCACGCCGAGATGCACGCCATCTTCCGCGAGCACCTTGCCACGCCCGAGGCGCAGGCCGACCTCGAGGCGCTCGCCGATATCGTCCGCGCGGGCCGGAAGACGTGCCT
>DASUOW010000143.1:0-13755 GCA_036276435.1 Gemmatimonadales bacterium | reverse complement strand
GTGCGGCATGATCCCGATCTCAAGAGGAGCGCGTCAGACGATGATGAAGCTCGTGCGTACCACCGGCTGGGTTGCCGCGCTGTTCCTGGTCTCAGGAACCGCCGTGGCCCAGCAGCCGGCCGGCAAGGACTGGCCGACGTATGGCGGCAATGCCTGGAACCAGCGCTACAGCGGCCTGGCGGCGATCAACACCAAGAACGTCAACCAGCTCGTGCCCCGGGGCGTCGTGCAGACCGGCATTCCGAAGCTCGGGTCCTTCGAGAACACGCCGATCGTCATCGGCGCCAACGCCTTCATCACCACGCCGTTCAACACCATCATCGCCTACAACCTCGACGCGAAGAAGGAGATCTGGCGCTACGAGCACAAGCTCGGCACCACGATCTACTGCTGCGGCCCGAACAATCGTGGCGTCGCCGTGCACGGCCCCCACGTGTACATGGGCACGCTCGACTCGCGGCTGCTCGCCTTCGAGTCGACGACGGGCAAGCTGGTGTGGGACGTCGAGGTCGCCGACCCGACCTTCGGCTACAGCATCACGCACGCCCCGCTCGTCGTGGGCAACAACGTGATCGTGGGCGTGTCGGGCGGTGAGTACGGCATCCGCGGCCACGTGACCGCGTACGACGCGGTCTCGGGCAAGCAGGTGTGGCGCTGGTACTCGATCCCGGCCCCGAAGGGTGATCCGACGTTCGACCCGATCGCCCCGAACGGCTGGTGGGGCTCGTGGGAGCGCAGCACGCCGGAAGGCAACAGCCTCAACCGCGACATCGCCAAGGAGAAGGCCGACAGCGCGAAGCACGCCGATGCCTGGCAGCGCGGCGGCGGCGGTGTCTGGATGACGCCGGCGCACGACCCGGAGACCGGCACGATCTACGTCGCCGTCGGCAACCCCTCGCCGGACCTCGACGGCTCGCAGCGCCCCGGCGACAACCTGTACACCGACGCCGTCGTCGCCATCGACGCCGCCTCGGGCAAGACGAAGTGGTACTACCAGACGGTGCCGCACGACGTGTGGGACCTCGACGCCGTCTCGCCGCCGGTGGTGACGAAGGTGGACGGCAAGAAGGTCGTCGTCCACGCGGGCAAGACCGGCTGGGTGTACATCCTCGACGCCGCGAACGGCAAGCTCGTCAAGAAGTCCGATGCCTTCGTGCCGCAGGAGAACATCTTCGCGCTGCCGACGGGCGGCGAGGGCACCCGCATGCTGCCGGGCGCCAACGGCGGCGCCGAGTGGTCGCCGATCTCGATCGACCCGACGCTGAACTACGCGTTCGTGGCGGCGTTGCACCAGCCGATGTGGTACCGCACCAATTACGCGCCGTGGGAGAAGGGCCGTCTCTGGCTCGGTTCCGCGTTCGTCGCGATCCCGGGCGAGGAGCAGTACGGCCTGCTGTCGGCGATCAACCTCAAGACCGGCAAGATCGCCTGGCAGAAGAAGGTCCCGCAGCCGATGATGGGCGGCACGCTCTCGACGGCCGGCGGCCTCACCTTCACGGGCGAAGGCAACGGCAACTTCAACGCGTACGACTCGAAGACGGGCAACCTGCTCTGGCAGTTCAACGCCGGCGCCGGCTGCAACTCCGCCCCGATGAGCTACGAGTGGAAGGGCGAGCAGTTCATCGCCGTGGCGTGCGGCGGCAACTTCCAGCTGAACTACCCGCTCGGTGACGCGGTCGTCGTCTTCGGCCTGCCGAAGGCGTACACCGCCGCGGCGAAGTGAACGCTGGCCGATAGCTTGCTGTAGAATGGGGGCGGGAGCGCCATCGGTGGCGCTCCCGCCCGTATTTTGTGCCCAAGTCGAGGAATGACATGAAGCTGCAGATTGCAATCGCTACGATGCTGGCCACCATGGGTGTCACCTCCCCTGTCCTCGGGCAGGTCAAGATCGACCCGACGTGGCTCACCTGGGACGCGGGCACGTCGACGGCGACGTTCAAGCTGATCGCCGGCCTCCAGGGCGGGAAGAGCCCGTTCAACTTCAACGGCTACACCGACGACGAGCTCACCCTGGTGGTGCCGGAGAACTCGACCGTCGTGATGAACTTCGTGAACGAGGACGGCGTGCCCCACAGCGCCGAGGTCATCGACGCGAAGAAACCCATCCCGAACATGTCGGGCGATCCGGCGATCCCGCGCGCCTACACGCGCAAGGCGCTCGAGGGCCTGAACCAGGGCGAGACCGACTTCATGCGGTTCAAGGCCACGCCGGTGGGCGACTACCGCATCTTCTGCGGCGTGCCCGGGCACGGCATCTCGGGCATGTACATCGGCTTCTCGGTGAAGGCCGACGCGAAGGAAGCCCGGCTCGACCTGACGCCGAAGAAGACCGCCGGGCAGTGAGCCGACGGCGGACGCTGCTCCTTCTCGTCGCCGGCGCCCTCCTGGGCGCCGGTGCCGCGTCGGCCCTGACGGACCGGCACTGGCTGCTGCTCGACGGCAGCGACTGGCAGCGTTACAGCGGCGCCGAGCGCGAGGCGTGGACCCAGGGATTCCTGGCGGGCCACGCGGTGGGGCGGCTGCCCGACTCGGTATCGCGCGATACCGTGGCCTCGGCGGCCGAGCTGGCCCGCCGGCGACAGGAGGGCTCGTTCGCGCTGCCCTACGCCTCGCCCGTCTACACGGCCCGTCTCGGCGACTACTACCGCTGGGAGAACCACCAGGCCCACCCGCTGTGGCGCGGCCTGCTGAACGTGCACGCGGAACTGCGACGCTAGGCCGGTCGCAGGCATCCCGTTATAGATTGCCCGAAGGGCGCCACCGCAGGATCGGAGTGCGTATGTCGACGTTCATGAAGTGCGCGGGCCTGCTGGCCACGCTGGCCCTGGCCACCACGGCGCCGCTGGCAGCGCAGGATGCCGCCGGCGGCGGCACCGACCCGGTCGGCGAGAAGCTCACCTACCCGATCGAGTTCGACACGGTCGAGGTCTACCTGATGACGCTGGTGCCCGAGAACGGCCGCGAGAACGTGAAGAACCTCGCGCTGACCTCCGCCGACCAGGTACTGCGCGTCGATGCCGACGTGAACCTGGGCGGCGTGAAGGGCTTCGAGCTCTTCAGTGTGCTCGGCTTCACGCACCTCACCGCCACCGGGCCCGTGGTGGTCGTCCGTCCCGGCGTCGTGGCGTGGGAGGTCCGCACGATGAACGTCGGCGGCACGCCGATCGCGCAGTCGATGTGGGCGCCGCTGCTGCAGCGGGCCACCAAGCGCGAGGATACCCTGGTCCCGTTCCGCGTAGGGGCATGGGTGCAGAAGGTGGACGTCCAGCCGACACGGCTCGTCCTCCACTGACGGCGGGTGGACGCGGCGAGGGGGCCGGGATCTCATCGAGATCCCGGCCCCCTCGTCGCATCCACATGCCGCTAAGCCGCCGCCTGCTCGCCCTCCACCCGCACCCGCTTGAGCGGCTCGTGCAGCAGCCGCCACGTCCTGAGCGCCAGGATGATCGCCACCAGCCCGAGCGCCGCCGCGAGTCCCCACCAGAGTCCCACGGGGCCGAGCGGCGTGCGGAAGCCGAGGAGCAGGCTCACCGGGATGCCGAAGAGCCAGTAGCCGCCCAGGGTGGTGAGCATCGGCACGCGCGTGTCGCCGGCCCCGCGGAGGATGCCGGTGGTCACGGCCTGCGCGCCGTCGAACAGCTGGAACACGCCGGCGACGGGGAGCAGTGCCGCCGCGAGGCGCACGGTGGCGTCGTCGGTGGTGTAGAGGCGCGCGAGCGGCTCGGGCAGCAGCAGGAACGCCACGGCGGTGAATGCCATGAAGCCCACGCCGAACGACACGGCCGCGCGTGCGGCGCCGCGCGCGTGCTCCTGGTCACCCGCGCCGATGGCGTGGCCCACGAGCACGGCGCCGGCCTGTCCCACCCCGAGCGGCACCATGAACGTCAACGACGCGAGGTTGATGGCCACCTGATGCGCGGCCACCGCCGTGGTGCCGATCCGGCCCATGAGCAGTGCCACGGCGCCGAAGGCGGTGTACTCGAGCATCGCCTGCAGGCCGATGGGGGCGCCGATCCGGAGCGTCTGCCACAGCGGTGCCACGTCGAGCGCCGCCCGGCGCGGCGGCAGCAGGGCGGACTTCAGGTGGTGCCACGACAGCGCCAGCAGCAGCGCGGGCATCATCCACCGGCCGATGGACGTCGCGACGGCTGCGCCCGCCACGCCCATCGCCGGGACGCCGAGGCGCCCGTAGATGAGCAGCCAGTCGAGCAGCACGTTGAGCAGGTTGGCGGCCACGATCGTGATGATGATCGGCTGCATGCGCGTCAGGGCCTGCAGGCTCTGGCGCTGCACCACGAAGATGTAGAACGGCAGCACGCCGGGGGCACAGTAGCGCGCATAGGCGCCGGCGAGCGGCACCACCTCGACCGGCTGCCCGAGCGCCGCCAGGATCGGCTCGGCGAAGAGCAGCGCCACGGTCGACGGGATCGACAGCAGCACGGCGAGGACGTGCCCGCGCTGCACGCCCCGCGCGACGCCCTCGGTGTCGCGGGCGCCGACGGCCTGCGCCACCACCGGGTCGAGCGCGAAGAGCGCGCCCATGCCGAAGATGGTGGCGGCGAAGAAGTAGAGGTTGCCGAGCGCCACGCCGGCCAGCGCCGCGGCCGAGAGCCGGCCCACCATGATCGTGTCGACCACGCCCATGAACATGAGGCCCACCTGCACGGCCACCACGGGGAGGGCCAGCACGAGCAGGGCCCGGCTGTCGGCGAGCGACGGAAGGAGGCGTCGGGGTAGATTACGCTCGGACACGATCAAGGCGGTCAGGCAGCAATGGTCCAGGGCCTCAAGCAGGCAGCCGGCGGCGGCGCGTGGAGCAAGCTAACCCGCTTCGGTGAAAACAAGGGCAGTGCCAACGGCCGCGGCGGCGCCGCGCCGAAGGAACCGAAGAAGCGGGTGAGCTCGCAGGTGGTCTGGCGCGAGGCGCGGGAGCTGGTCGCGCGCTACCGCAGCCAGCTGGCCGTGGGACTCTTCCTCATGCTGGTCAACCGGCTGGCGGGCCTCGTGCTGCCCGCGAGCTCGAAGGTGCTCATCGACAACGTGCTCCCGCAGCAGCGCGGCGACCTGCTGTGGGAACTCGCGCTCGCGGTGCTGCTCGCCACGGCGGTGCAGGCGGCGACGTCGTTCGGCCTCTCGCAGGTGATGAGCATCGCGGCGCAGCGGGCCATCACGGAGCTCCGCAAGAGCGTGCAGGAGCACGTGCTGCGCCTGCCGGTGGGCTACTTCGACTCCACCAAGACCGGCGTGCTCATCTCCCGCATCATGTCGGACGCGGAGGGCATCCGGAACCTGGTGGGCACGGGGATCGTGCAGCTGGCCGGCGGGCTGCTGACCGCGGTCATCGCGCTGGGCGTGCTCTTCTGGCTCAACTGGCAGCTCACGTCGCTCACGCTGCTGGTGCTGGCGTCGTTCGGCGGGGTGATGGCGGTGGCGTTCAGCCGCCTCCGGCCGATCTTCCGCGAGCGCGGGGCGATCAACGCCGAGGTGAGCGGGCGCCTTGCCGAGACGGTGGGCGGCGTGCGGCTGGTGAAGACGTACACCGCCGAGCGGCGCGAGCAGCTGGTGTTCGCGCGCGGCGTGCACCGGCTCTTCCGCAACGTCGCGGCGACGATCACCGCGATCTCGGTGGTCACGGCGGTGACGACGATCATCACCGGCATCGTGGGCGTGATGCTGATCGTGGTGGGCGGCCGCTCGATCATCGCCGGCGACATGACGCTCGGCGACTTCATCATGTACATCTTCTTCATCGGGCTGGTGGCGGCGCCGCTGGTGCAGATCGCGTCGATCGGCACGCAGGTGTCGGAGGCGTTCGCGGGCCTCGACCGCATCCGCGAGGTGCGCGGGCTGCTCACCGAGGACCACGACGACGCCAACCGCCGCGCGGTCGGGGACCTCGAGGGCAAGGTGGTCTTCGACCACGTGAACTTCGAGTACGTGCCCGGCGTCCCGGTGCTCAGCGACATCTCGTTCGTGGCGCCGGCGGGCTCGACCACGGCGCTCGTGGGCTCGAGCGGGTCGGGCAAGAGCACGCTGCTGAGCCTCGTGCTCGCCTTCAACCGCCCGCAGTCGGGCCGGGTGCTGGTGGACGGGATGGACCTCGCGACGCTGCGGCTGCACGACTATCGCTCGCAGCTCGGCGTGGTGCTGCAGGACAACTTCCTGTTCGACGGCTCGATCGCCGACAACATCGCGTTCTCGAAGCCCGACGCCACGCGCGGCGAGATCCTGGCGGCGGCCCACCTCGCGCACTGCGACGAGTTCGTGGAGCGGTTCCCGGAGGGGATCGACACGGTGGTGGGCGAGCGCGGCGTGAAGCTCTCGGGCGGGCAGCGGCAGCGCGTCGCCATCGCGCGCGCCATCCTCGCCAACCCGCGCATCCTGATCCTCGACGAGGCCACCTCGAGCCTCGACAGCGAGAGCGAGGCGCTGATCCGCGACGGGCTGCACCGCCTGCGGCAGGGGCGCACGACGTTCGTCATCGCGCACCGGCTCTCGACGATCGCGAGCGCGGACCAGATCCTCGTGCTCGAGCACGGGGCCATCGTGGAGCGCGGCACCCAGGACGAGCTGCTCGCCCTCGGCGGCCGCTACCGGCAGCTGTACGAGAAGCAGTACGGCCTCGAGACGGACCGCTTCATCAACCCCGGCGAGGACTTCACGCCGGCACCGCCGTCGCCGCGCGAGGCGGTCCGGATGCCGGGTGGTCGTGGCGTCGGGCTCTGATCCTCAACACTGGGAGGTGCACGGTGGTCCTTCGATTCCGGGCGGCACTCGTGCTGGTGGGCACGCTGGTGTTCGCCGCGTGTGGCGATGACGAGGTTCCGGCGGGGCGCGTGCGCGTGGGACACCTCTCGCCCGACGCCGGCACGGTCAACCTCTACGTGAACGGGAACGAAGTGCTCCCCGGCATCACCTATCCCAATTCCACCCTGTACTACGACGTGCGGGAAGGGTCGAACGAGGTCAGCCTCCGGAGCAACGCCACGGGCGCGACGCTGCTCGCCGCGACCGTGAACATCAGCGGCAGCGCCGACCGGACCGTGCTCGCCGTCAACACGGCCGCCAATCTCGAGGCGCTCGTCCTCACCGACGACAACAGCCAGCCGGCGGCCGGCCGGGCCCGCGTGCGACTGGTGCATGCAGCGCCGAGCGCGGGGCTCGTGGACGTGTACATCACGGACCCGGGCGCGACGCTGGTCGGCGCCACGCCCACCGTCGCGGGCGTCGCGTTCAAGGACGTCTCGGACTACCTCGATGTCGCCGCCGGCACCTACCGGGTCCGGGCCACGGAGGCCGGCACCACCGACGTGGTGATCGACCAGGTCCTGAACGCGACGGCCCTGCTCGTGACCACGATCTCGGCCACCGAGACAGTGGGGGGCGGCGCGCCGTACACGCTGACGGTGTTCGTCGATCGCTTCACCCCCTGAGGCGCGGCAGGGCGCGGTGGATCGGCCGGATCGACACAGTCGATCCGGCCGATTCGTTTGCTCGATGCCGCGGTGCGGCGCGCCGGTCCGTAGCGATACGGAGGCACGAACCGCCGGAACCAATTGCCATGCACCGGGTTACATCGCGCATCACCCCTGTGATATCACCACACTTGAGGAGGTAGCGATGAAGGGTCGGTTGCTGGGTATCGCGCTGCTTGCCACCATGGCGCTGGCGGCGTGCGATGATGACGACGACAACAACGAGCCGCAGCCGCAGGGCCGGGTGCGCGCCATTCACCTGTCGCCGGATGCCCCGGCCGTGGACGTGCTGGTGGACGGCAACCAGGTGCTCGCGAACGTGACCTACCTCGTCGCGTCCGACTACCTCGACGTCGACGCCGGCAACCCGACGTTCCGCGTCGAGGCCGTGGGCTCGAACGACGCCGTGATCGAGGCGGCGGTGCCGGTGGCCGATGGCGTCGACTACACGCTGCTCGCGGTGAACGACGTCGCGGACATCGAGCCGCTCTACCTGACCGACGACAACACGCTGCCGGCGACCGGTCAGGCGCGCGTGCGCATCATCCACGGCGCGCCGAGCGTCGGGCCGGTGGACGTGTACTTCACGGCCCCCGGGGCACCGCTGGGCCAGCCGTCGCTGACGAACTTCGCCTTCAAGAGCGTTTCGACGCTGCCGAACAACGGCGGCAACTACATCAGCATTCCGGCCGGCACGTACCAGGTGCGCGTGACGCCGGCCGGCACGCCCGGCACGGTGGCGATCGACCAGACGCTCACCATCCCAGCCGGCGTGGTCGCCACGGCCATCGCGACCGAGACGCCGGGCGGCGGGGCGCCCTTCGCGATCGAGGTGTACGTCGACGCGGGGCTGTAACGGAACGGGCGGTTTCCAAAGCGGGTAGGGAGGGAGTGGGCCGGATCGCCGGCCCACTCCTTCCCGCTTTGTATCCCGGAGATAGCAGGATGAAGCTTCGCATTTTCGGCCTCGCGCTCATTGCCGCGCTGGGCCTCGCCGCCTGCGGCGATGACGACGACAACGACATCACGGCGCGGCTGCGCGTCGTGCACCTCTCGCCGGACGCGTCGGCCGTGGACGTGTTCGTCGGCGACACGCGCGAGTTCACCAACGTCACCTACGCGGTGCCCACGGACTACCAGGACGTCCGCACGGGCAGCCAGACCATCCGCTTCGTCGCCACCGGCGACACCACCACGCTCGGCAGCTCGTCGGAGGACCTCGAGCTGTCCGAGAGCTACACCGTGCTCGCGACGGGCTTCGCGGAAGCGGTCACGCCGCTGCTGCTCACCGATACCACCGACGCCCCGGCGGACGGCGAGATCCGTCTTCGCCTCGTCCACGCCTCGCCGTCGACGGGCGCCGTCGACGTGTACGTCGGAGACCCCACCGAGGACATCGCGGCGGTGAACCCGACGGTCTCGAACGTCGCCTTCGGCGACGTCTCCAACTACCTCCGGCTCGACGAGGGCACCTACCGGATCCGCCTGACGGCCGTCGGCGACACCGAGCCGCTGATCGACGAAGAACTCACCCTCTCGAGCGGTGCGGTGCGCACGGTGATCGCGCGTGACGCCACCGGCGGCGGCATCCCGGCCGAAGTCGTCGTGCTCGACGACCGCAGCTGAGCGTCAGCGGACGCCCAGCAGCTCCACCTCGAAGACCAGCGTGGCCCCGGGCGGAATCACCCCGCCCGCGCCCGCCTCGCCGTAGCCGAGTTCGGGGGGCAGGACGAGGCGACGCTTGCCGCCCATCTTCATTCCCGCCACGCCCTCGTCCCATCCGGCGATCACCATGCCCTGGCCGATGGTGAACGAGAACGGGGCGCCCCCACGGCTGGAGTCGAACTTCTTCCCGTCGGCGAGCCACCCCGTGTAGTGCACGTCGACGGTGGTCCCCGGGGCGGCTTCGGCGCCCGTGCCCACGGTGAGGTCCTGCAGGTACAGGCCGCTCGGCTGCTTGGTCATGCTGGCGAGGTTCACGCTGAGCTCGGAGGCGTAGGAAAGGGACTCGGGGCGGCCGGCCACCTGCAGCTGGCCGTTGCCGCCGGAGGGACGGCAGGCGGTCAGGACGAGGGCGGCGGCCAGCAGGACGTGACGCATCGGATCTCTCCGGAAATCGTGAAGGGACGGCCGCAAATGTAGCCGCTTGACGCCTTCGGCCGTCGGGTCTAGCATCCCCGCGCCCAGGCAGCCCCGGCGGGCTGCCGCACCCCGCCTCCCCCTCGTCTCCGGGTCCGGCCTCGATGCGACTTCACGCGTTCCGTGCCCTACGGCCACCGCCCGCGATCGCCGGCGAGGTGGCCGCCGTTCCGTATGACGTGGTGAACCGCGAGGAGGCGGCGCAGCTGGCCGCCGGCAACGCCCGCAGCTTCCTGCACGTCGGTCGGCCCGACATCGACCTGCCCGCCGACACCGATCCCTACGACGCCCGGGTGTACGCCCAGGGCCGGGCGGCGCTCGATGCCTTCCTCGCCGACGGCACCCTCGTGCGCGACGACCAGCCGGCGCTCTACCTCTACCGGCTCGTGATGGACGGACGGCAGCAGGTGGGCATCGTCGGCTGCGTGCACGTGGACGACTACGAGCAGGACCGCATCCGCAAGCACGAGAAGACGCGCAAGGACAAGGAGGACGACCGCACCCGGCACGTCCTCACGCTGAACGCGCACGCCGAGCCCGTCTTCCTGGCGTACCGCCCGGTCGAGGCGGTGGATGGCCTGGTGGCGCAGGCCATCCAGGCCTCACCGCTCTACGACTTCACCGCGCCGGACGGCGTGCGTCACTCGCTCTGGAAGGTGGCTCCTGCCGACTCGCTGGCGCAGGCCTTCGGCGCGGTGCCGCTGGCCTACGTGGCCGACGGTCACCACCGCTCGGCGAGCGCGTGGCGCGCGGGGAAGGAACGGCGCGCCGCCAACCCGCAGCACACGGGCGAGGAGGAATACAACTGGTTCCTCGCCGTGCTCTTCCCGAGCGACCAGCTGCACATCCTGCCCTACAACCGGCTGGTGAAGGACCTCAACGGCCTCACGCCCTCGCAGTTCCTCGCGAAGCTCGCAGCCCTCGGCCGGGTGGAGCGCACCGCCGATCCCGTGCCGCCGGTGGCGGGCAGCTTCTGCGTGTACCTGCCGGGCGGCTGGTCACGCGTGACGATCGACCCCGCCGCGATCGACGCGCGCGACCCGATCGGCTCGCTCGACGTGTCGCTGCTGCAGGAACGCGTGCTGACGCCGATCCTCGGCGTGGGCGACCCGCGCACCGACAAGCGGATCGACTTCGTGGGCGGCATCCGGGGCACGGGCGAGCTCGAGCGCCGGGTGGACAGCGGCGAGATGGCCGTCGGCTTCTCGATGCACCCCACGACGATGGACCAGCTGCTCGCCGTCTCCGACGCCGGCGAGATCATGCCCCCGAAGAGCACGTGGTTCGAGCCCAAGCTCCGCAGCGGGCTCCTCGTCCACGAGATGTAGCCGGGATCCTCCAAGGAGATCTGATGCGCGTTCTCATCGCCGACAAGTTCGAGAAGGTGGGCATCGACGGGCTGAAGGAGATCGGCTGCGAGGTGGAGTCGCAGCCGGACCTCAGCGCCGACACGCTGCCCGGCGCGCTCGAGCGGGTCGATCCGCAGATCCTCATCGTGCGGAGCACCAAGGTGACGGCCGCCGCGCTCAAGAGCGCCGCGAGCCTCAGCCTGGTGATCCGCGCCGGTGCCGGCGTGGACAACATCGACATGCCGACCGCGTCGGGGCTCGGCATCTTCGTCGCCAACTGCCCGGGCAAGAACTCGATCGCGGTGGCCGAGCTGGTGATGGGCCTGATCCTCTCGGCCGATCGCCGGATCCCGGACCAGGTGGCCGACCTGCGCGCGGGCCAGTGGAGCAAGGGCGAGTACTCGAAGGCGCGCGGCCTGCACGGGCGCACCATCGGCATCGTGGGGCTCGGGCAGATCGGGCGCGAGATCCTCATGCGCGCCCGGGCCTTCGGCATGCACGCGGTGGCGTGGTCCCGGAGCCTGACGCACGCGGAGGCCGAGCGGCTTGGGGTGGCGTACGCCGAGACGCCGCTCGAGGTGGCGCACCGGTCCGACGTGGTGACGATCAACGTCGCGGCCAACGCCGAGACGAAGCGGATGGTCAACGCCGAGTTCCTCGCGGCGATGCATCCCGGCAGCTACCTCATCAACACCTCGCGCGGCTCGGTGGTGGACGAGGAGGCGCTGCTCGAGGCCATCCGCACGAAGGGCATCCGGGCCGGCCTGGACGTGTACGACGGGGAGCCCGGCGGCTCGAAGACGGAGTTCAGGAGCGCGCTGGCGTCGGCGCCCGGCGTGTACGGCACGCACCACGTCGGCGCCTCCACCGACCAGGCCCAGGTGGCGATCGCGCACGAGGTGATCCGCATCGTGCAGGAGTTCCTGGCGAGCGGCACCGTGCCCAACTGCGTCAACCGCCTCGCGCGCAGCTCGGCGACGCACGTCCTTGCGGTGCGCCACCACAACCGGCCCGGCGTGCTGGCGCACGTGTTCCGCGTGCTGGCCGACGGCTCGATCAACGTCGAGGAAGTCGAGAACATCATCTACCACGGCGCCACGGCGACGCTCGCCCGGATCCATCTCGACGGCCGGCCCGCGCCCGAGGACCTCGCCGCGATCCGCAGCGGCAACCCCCACATCATCAGCGTCGAGCTGACGGAGGTCGACAAGTGAGCGACCGCATCTTCAATTTCAGCGCCGGACCGGCGGTCCTGCCGGAGCCCGTGCTGCGCCAGGCGCAGAAGGACCTGTGGAACGTGCGGGACAGCGGCATCGGCGTCGCCGAGCACAGCCACCGCGGCAAGGTGTTCGACAGGATCTTCGCCGAGACGGAGGCCGCGGCGCGCGAGCTGGCGGGCATCCCGGACAACTACAAGGTGCTGTTCCTGCAGGGCGGCGCCACGCTCCAGTTCAGCATGGTGCCGATGTGCCTGCTGCCCGCGGGGCGCACGGCCGACTACCTGAACACCGGCGTCTGGTCCCAGAAGGCGATCGCCGAAGCGAAGAAGGTGGGCACGGTCCACATCGCGGCGAGCTCGGAGGACACGAAGTTCGACCGGATCCCGGAGGTGGCGTCCATCAAGTATTCGGACAACCCGGCGTACGTGCACTTCACCAGCAACAACACCATCTACGGCACCCAGTGGACCGCGGAGCCGCCGGTGCCGGCGGGCGCGCCGCTCATCGTCGACGCCTCGAGCGACATCTACTCGAAGCCGATCGACATCGCGAAGTACGGCCTCATCTACGCCGGCGCGCAGAAGAACCTCGGGCCGTCGGGCGTCACGTTCGTGATCATCCGCGACGACCTCGCGGACCTCGGCTCCAAGGACCTGCCGATCCTGCTGCAGTACCGCACGCACGTGAAGGACGGCTCGATGCACAACACGCCCAACACCTTCGGCATCTACCTGATGGGCGAGGTGTTCAAGTGGATCAAGGCCGAGGGCGGGCTCAAGGGGATCCAGGAGCGCAACGAGCGGAAGGCGAAGTTGCTGTACGACGCCATCGACGCGAGCAAGGTGTTCAAGGCGCGGGCGCTCCCTGGGAGCCGCTCGCTCATGAACGTCTGCTTCTTCAGCCAGAGCGACGAGATCGACGCCCGCTTCGTGAGCGAGGCCGCCAAGCGCGGGCTCGACGGCCTCAAGGGACACCGCAACGCCGCCGGCATCCGGGCGAGCATCTACAACGCGATGCCCGAGGCGGGGGTGCAGGCGCTCGTGGACTTCATCCACGAGTTCGAGCGGACGCTCGACTAGGGCGTCGCCATCGGCGCCGGGCCGTCCTGCTCGAGGGCGGGTGGCCGGGTGCCGGTGAAGGCGCGGACGACGCGGCGGGCCGTGGGGTACTGACGCGGCTGGTCCGCCTGTTCGTCGATGGCAGCGACGGTGTTGTAGCGCGCGGCGAGCCACCCGGCCAGCCGCGCGTAGTCGTTGGCGGCCGTGGCGTCGTCGAAGGCGATGCGCCCGCCGCCCACGCGGTACCGGCCCGCCTGGTCCAGCAGCAGCCGGTACACGTCGTCCATGCGCTGGAGCATCGAGTCGGCCAGCTGGGCGCCCTCGTAGCTCTCCTTCAGGATCGCGCGGGACTTCCACTCGTTGAGTTCGCCCGTGTCCCAGCCCGCCGTCCGCGTCTGGAAGGCGATGGTGTCGCGGAACGCGCGCTCGATCCGTACCTCGTTGCCCAGGTACACGCGCACGATGTTGCGGGCCGCCTGCACCAGCCGGCGCCCGGCCTGAAGGCTGTCGGGGG
>DASUOW010000142.1:0-3049 GCA_036276435.1 Gemmatimonadales bacterium | reverse complement strand
ACGCGACCGTGGCCGTACGCATCGTCCCGGCCCGGCTTGCCGAGGTCGTCGGCCGAGGCCTTGAGCTTCGCCTCCAGCTGCGCCGGCTCCATCGGGCCGTACTTGCCGACGATGAGGGCGGCGACGCCCGCCGCGGCCGGCGAGGCCATGCTGGTGCCCGCGGCCCAGCTGTACGACGTCGTCGACGCGGCGCTGCCGCGCGAGGTGCTCAGCACCATGTCCATCGCCCAGCAGAGCTGCGCGAGCGTGCCGGTCGGAATGCGCGGTACCGAGCAGACGTCGTTGCCCGGCAGGGCGAAGTCGCCGCCCGGCGCGCCGAGCGTGATCGTCGACTGGCCGAAGTTCGAGTACGACGCGAGGCGATCGGGGTCCGCGCTGCTGCCCGGGACATAGTAGCCCATCGGGCCGAGCGCCGAGACGTTCACGACGCCGACGGCCTCGGCCGGCAGCTTGATGAAGTTCCGGATGTGGTCGAGGTCGAGCGCGTCGTTGCCGGCCGACGCGATCACCAGGACGCCCTGCTTGCGCGCGTACGACGTCGCGCGGCTCTGGGCGATGGTGAGCTTGATCGTGCCCTCGTTGCCCTGCTTGGGCAGCGTGGCGCCGAGGGACATGTTGATGATGTGCGCGCCGGCGCCGCCCTTCTCGATCGGCGTGGCCGCGTAGTAGATCGCGTTGTTGATCCACTCGAACTGGCCCGAGCCGTTGTGCAGCGCCTTGACGCCGATGATCGTGGCCTCGGGCGCGATGCCCGCGGTGCCGATGCCGTTCACCTCGGCCGCCACGATGCCGGCCACGTGCGTGCCGTGCCAGAAGGTGCCGGTGTCGACGTTGTACGGCTGCCCGGGCACGAATGACGCCGACCGGGCGACGTCCAGGTTGCCGTCGAGATCCTGGTGCCGGTTGTGGAAGCCACCGTCGATGACCGCCACGCGCGCGCCCCGGCCGCGGAAGCCGGCGTCCCACGCCTGCGGTGCGCTGATGGCGCCCGTGTTCCACTGCGCGTTCGAGAACCCCTCGGTGGTGCCGTAGTGCGAATCGGCGCCGAAATCAACGGACGCCTCCGCCTCCACCGACTCGAACCGGATGTTCGGATCGGTCCACTCCACCAGCATGTCGCGCACGGCGTGCTGCACGCCCTTGATCTTCTCGGCCTTCGCCTCGAAGTCGGCGGCGGTCGACGTGGCGTAGGCCAGTCCGAGCTCCTGCTGGACGCTGCGCAGCGTGCCGCCCGCCTTCTCCACGTCCGACTTGAGCGTCGACGGGACCGCCGCGCCCTCGGGCAGGATGAGGATGAAGTCGTTGGTCGTCTCGGCGGCGCGAGCGGCCGCCACGATGGGGGCGGCCGTCGGGGCGGACGGCTGCTGGTCGTCGGAGCAGGCGGCGGCGCCAAGGGACAGCAGCGCGGCTCCCGCGAGAAGGTGACGCGAGTGGATCATGAGATTTCCTGCCGATGTGATATTGGTTCGAGGCCAGCGGGACGCCGCACGTTCGTCACGAACGCGCCGTCGCGCAAGTGCGCTGCGGGCAATATCTTGAGCGCTCCAGTCGTGAACGATCACGCACCTTCGGACGCTACTGTCAGCTTCCGTGACGCCTCACTGGGGAATATGGGATCAGTTTCTTGACGCTACCGCCGCGTGCCAGCCTCGCGCTCGCCGCGCTGCTCTTCTCCACCGGCGGCGCCGCCATCAAGGCCACGTCCCTCAACGGCTGGCAGGTTGCGGGGTGGCGTTCCGGCATCGCCGCGCTCGTCATCCTGCTGCTGGTGCCCGGAGCGCGTCGTCACTGGGGCTGGCGGCCGCTCCTGGTCGGCCTGGCGTCGGGCATCACCTTCCTGCTGTTCGTCGTCGCCAACAAGCTGACCACGGCGGCGAACACGATCTTCCTCCAGAGCGCGGCACCGCTCTACATGGTGCTGCTCAGTCCCCTGCTGCTGAAGGAGAAGCCACGACGCCAGGACCTCGTGCTGATGGCGATCGTGGCGATGGGGCTCGCGCTGTTCTTCGTCGGCAGCGACACCGCCGTGGCCACCGCGCCCGATCCGGCGCGCGGCAACGTGCTGGCCGCGCTGTCGGGTGTGGGCTGGGCGTTCACCGTGATGGGACTGCGCTGGATGACCGCGCGCGAGGGCGACCACGCCGTGGTCGCGGTGGTCATCGGAAACCTCGTGGCGTTCGTGGTGGGCGTGTGGCAGGGCGGGGTGCCCACCAACGTGTCCGCCACCGACGTCGGTGTCCTGCTCTACCTGGGCGTCTTCCAGATCGCGGCGGCCTACCTGCTCGTGACCTCGGGGCTGCGGCACGTGCCGGCGCTCGAGGCGGCGGTGATCCTGCTCATCGAACCGGCGCTCAGCCCCTTCTGGGCGTGGCTGGTGCATCACGAGCGGCCCAGCTCGTGGGCCATCGCCGGCGGCCTGCTCATCATCACGGCGACGACGGTGCAATCGATACTCGCCGCGCGGCGTCCGGGCGGCCGGCCGATGGTGGAGGTGATCGAATGACGCGCATGCCCACGCTCATCGAGACGGTGCGGGTGCGCGAGGGCAGGGCGCCGCTCTGGCACCTGCACCTGCGCCGCCTCGTCGAAAGCTGCCGCGCGCTCGGGGTGCCGTTTCCGCCGGCCTTCGAGGTGCCCGCCGGTGCCGACCGGGTGCACCGGATCGCGGTGGGCCCCAAGGGCCTGCAGGTCACCGAGCGGCCGGTGGGCAGCACGGCACCGGTGTGGCTGGTGACGGCGCGCACGGCGCATCGTCCCTATCCGCACAAGACCACGGCACGCGGCGCCTTCGACGCCGCCGCCGCCGAGGCGATGGAGGCGCGGGCGGGCGATGCGCTGCTGCTGACGACCCGGGGCGACGTCGCCGAGTGCACCATATGGAGCCTGCTCTGGTGGGAGGGGGAGCGGCTGGCGGGGCCGCCGCTCTCGCTCGGCGTCCTGCGGAGCGTCTCGCGCATGCGGTTGGAGGAGGTCGCGGGCCCGCTGCTGGAACGCGAGGTGCCTCGCACCGTGCTCGACGGCCGCTCGCTCCTCCTGACCAACGCGGTTC
>DASUOW010000141.1:0-3764 GCA_036276435.1 Gemmatimonadales bacterium | reverse complement strand
CTGCTTGCAAAGCAGGTGCTCTCCCAACTGAGCTACCGCCCCGGCCAGAGGCGAAAGTAACAGCCTCGAGATGGGCACGGCACCCCGAGCTCAGCGCCCCGGAGCGTTCCCCCTCCGCGCGTACGTGCCACGCGCGGGCCGTCGAGCACGCTTCACTGCAACGCCAAGGTTCGCGCCAGCGCGAAGCCGAGCTTGGCGCCAGCCGCGAGTCGCTTGGTCGTCGGGCTCACGGCGACGTAGGTGGGACCCGCGGTCGAGTTCCCCTTCACCGTCACGCCGATGGCACCGGCGGCCTTGGCTTGATTGGAGGCGGCGGCGCTGCCCTCGATCCGCGCGGGCTGGCTAGGCACCGGGTACGCCTTGCCGTTGACCGTGACTTCCGCCAGCAGCGCCTGCGCCGTCTTCGGCTTCCCGGCCGGCTTCTTCGTGGTCACCCGGGCAGGCGTCCCCGCCGGGATCACCGTGCCACCGGCCAGCGTCACGTCGCGCGCGATGCGGGCGCGGTAACTCTTCCCCGCGTCCTTGAGCTCGAGGCTCACCGCCTCGTCGAGCGTGACGGGCAGCACCGTGCCCGCGGGTACGGTGGCCTGCGCCTCCAGATGGCCGACGCACGCCACCAGGGCCGCCGTGGCCAGCCATGTCAGTCGTCTCGTCATGCGCCCCCTTTGTCGAGTCGCTGGCGGCACAGGGCCTTCCTGCGCCCTTCACGTTTCCTTGCCCGCACCGCCGCTATCCTGAATCTGGCCGACTCTCGTCACCACCGGGAGGCCGTCACCCATGCGGACCCTGCCCTTCATCCTCCTCGCCGGAGCGTTGGCGGGCTCGTTGCGCGCCCAGGACTCCCTTCCCCCCTTTGAAGGCGGACTGACCACCTCGCTCGGCCAGCCGGCGCGCCACAACTGGCACGCGGGCGGCACGTTCGGCGTGGACTGGAGGGAGGACGAGGAGTCCGCCATCGCCGCCTACGGCCTCTTCGGGGGAACGCTGCCGATCGGCCCTCGGCTCACCAACGTGCTCGCCCTCACGGGCGAGGCCTACGGCGGCGTGCGGGGCAGCCTGCTCGACGGCGGCGTCCGGGCCCTGATGCAGGTGCCCGTGCTGCGGCTGGGCGTGGGCGTCGACTACAACGTACGCGAGCACCGCGTGGGATTCCTCGCCGCAGCCACCGTGCCGGTGCGCCGGGGCGGCATCCTGGGCGGCGGCAGCATGTTCCGGCTGGAATACGAAGGCGGCCCGCTCCGCGCGGCGCGTGCCACGCTGCTGGTGCCGCTCGGCCAGCCGCGCGCGGGGCGGACCAGGCCGCGCGAGCACACCGACGTCGCCATCCGCCGGACGAGCAGCACCACCATGCCGCCCCCGGACGCCGTGCGCCTGGACAGCGCGCTCGGCGTGGTGCGTCAGGCGGCGCGGCGGCTCGACGCCCTCGTGGTGCCCTATCTCGACGGCAAGGGCACCGACGCCGCGACGGCACTCGCCCCGATGCTCGCGGCGCTGCGCGAGCGACCCGCCATACCCGGCGTCGTGGGACCGGGCCTGCAGGTGGATGGCGTGATCCGTGTCTATCACGCCGAACTGGTGCGGGCCTTCTCCATGGCCGCCACGGGCACGTGGCTGCCGCCCGGTGGCAGCACGGCGGAGGGCGAGGCGGCGGCGGCACGCGCCCGCGAGATCCTGCGCGACCACGTCCTCTACCCGTACGATCGCGAACTCGGGCGGCGGCGTGCGAAGCACCTGCTGCGCGAGCTCGCGCTCTACGCGCGCGGCAACTTCGCGCGGGAGACGGTGTCGCGCACCGTGCTCTCGCCCGAGCGCGAGGCGGCGCTGCTGTACGTCTTCGACCATCTCCTCGTCACGATCGAGGGCCTCGAGCGCGACGCCCGCAAGCGCTGGGGCGATGACCGCGTGGTCTGGCTTCCCCTGCAGCTCGCCCTGCGACCGGAGGACCACGACACCCAGGACGAGCTCGACGGGATCATCGAGGCGGCCACCGCGTCGAAATTCACCGACGGGAACCGGGTGTGGTACGTCGTCAACGCGCAGTTCATCACCGAGACGATCCGCTCCATCCACGCGGCCCGCGACTACCACGTGCTGTGGATCCACGACTTCCGCGGCCGCAACTCGCAGCAGCAGCCCGACGCCCGCTCGCTGCGCTTCGTCGCCGACGCCTACATCCGGGCGCTCGCCGCCGGCGTGCGCCAGTACGACGAGCGCCGCCGGCTGCCGGCGTACTTCATCATCCTCGACGCGTTCTACTACTACAAGAACGACAGCCGACTGTGGATGACCCTGCTCGAGCATCCGCTCGGGCCCGTGCCCGACCTGCCGCCGGGCTACGAGGAGTTCACGCACAGCGTGCGCGAGGCCCAGGCCCAGCTGCGCGAGGCGCTCGCCCAGTCGCGGCTGCTGCAGGCGGAGACAGCGCAGTACGGACAGGAATGGCTCGACAACCTGATCAAGGTGCACGTCAACATCACGAACCCCGGCGACCTCTCGTTCGCCTCGCGCGACCTGCTGCCGCTCGTCGGCATTCCCGACGACGTCATGCGCGACCACCGCAAGCTGATCCTGTACGACGCCGACGAGTCCGACCCGCAGCGCGGACTCGCCATCTACACCGGCATGGGCATCGGTGAGCACTACATGCGACCCCAGTGGGAGGATCGCTCCATCATGGTGCGGGGTCCGGCGGCCCTCGCCCTCAAGGCGCAGGTCCGCCAGGTGCTCCTGAGCCAGGGGATGCGACCCGACCAGATCCCCTTCCCGCTCCGCCCGCACGCCGGCCCGCCGGCCGGCACGACGCCACCCACCGACGGCCTCGGCCAGCGCGCGATGGACCTGCACAACCTGACGGGCCTGCAGGAGAAGCGCATCAACGTGGCACGCGCCGTCCTGTACAGCCTCATGCCGCCGGGCTCGGTGGTGAAGGTGCCGGACTCGCTGTGGGGCAGCGCCGTGTACGTCTCGCTGCTCACCGGCAGCTCGTTCCGCGGCGTGCGCGTGCTGTTCGTCGGGCCGTCGCTCGCGTCGGCACCGAGCTCCGGCTGGCCGGCGATGGGCATCGCGCACGAGCTCTTCGCCCGGCTCATCGTGATCCAGCAGGAGCTCGGCATCGAGCTCGACGAGGCCGGCGGGCTGCTCAAGACCGGGATCTACAACCCCGGCGTGCACACGGAGGAGGTGCTCGCCCGCTTCGCGAGCGCCTACCGCAACGCACGCCGCACGCCCTTCCTCCGGCGCCTCTTCCCCACCGACGCGTCGCTGGACACCCTGCTCGTGCACGCCATGGAGCTGGCCCCGCCCCCGTCCGACCCGCTCCGCGCGCCGGCGACGCCCCCGAAGCAGATGCCCAAGCTGCACCTCAAGGCGGGGTTCTTCGCGAGTCGCGACGCGTGGGACCTGCTCATCCGGCGCCCGGAATTCACCCAGGTACTCGAAGCCTATCTCGCCCAGCTCCTGCGGGAGCAGCCGGACAGCAGCGACGTCATGGTGCCGGCCGCTGCCCTGACCGAGGCCAGCGCCGCGCTCGTCGACGCCTTCCGACGCTCCCTCTCCGAGGAGCAGCGACGGACGCTGATCTACTACATGATGGTGGGATCCGCGAACCAGGATTACCGCTCGATGTTCATGGACGGCGAGGCGACGGTGCTCCTCTCCGGCTGGTCGGGCGTGGTGAGCCTGATCGACTTCGCGCTGCTCATGAACCTGAGCGTCTGGATCGACGACCTCGAGATGCTCGACGCGCTCATGCCCCCGCCCTCCGG
>DASUOW010000140.1:0-12389 GCA_036276435.1 Gemmatimonadales bacterium | reverse complement strand
GAGCTCGGGCAGCGCGGTCACCGTGACACCCATGCGAACTCCTCGCGCTCGCGATCGGCAGTCGGCATCAGCCGAGCAGCGCGGCCAGGACGGCCTCGGTCGCGGCGAGGTCGGCGAACACCGCGTGCGGCGCGTGGCTCGCCAGCTCGGCCACCGAGTAGGCGCCCGTCGCCACGCCCACGGCGCGCGCGGCGATGCCGCGCCCGCACGCGATGTCGGCCGGCGTGTCGCCGATGATCACCACCTCGTTGCCGGTGGGCACGCGGCCGAAGTGCGGCTCGGCGCGCCGCGCCGCAATGGCGGGCAGGTCGGGACGGAAGGCGCTGTCGGAGCCGTAGGCGCCAAGCACGAAGCGGCCGGGATCGAGCCCGCCGGCCTGCAGCTTGAGCGCCGCGCCGCGTTCGAGGTTGCCCGTCAGGAGCCCGATCACGACGCCGGCCTCCTCCTCCAGCCGGTCCAGCAACTCCACCACCCCGGGCATCAGCGACACCGTGGTGCGCCCCGCGTCGAGCTCGGCCTCGAGCAGCGCCACGTAGCGGCCGCACACCTCGGCGATGCGCGCCTCGTCGCACGGCTCGGCGTGCCCCGCCGCGTGCAGCAGCTCGGCGACGATCTGCGGATCGGTCTTGCCGTCGAAGCGCACGCGGCCGAAGACGTCCTCGTCGCCGATCAGCTCGCCGAGTGCCGCGCGGATGGCGCGGCGACCGGCGCCCGCCGAGATCAGGAGCGTGCCGTCGATGTCGAACAGGATGAGGCGGCGGGCGGTCATGCGTCGGGCGTCTCCACTCGGCGGGCGGCCACGAGCTTGTCGCGCAGCGAGGCGGCGCGCGTCCCCGGGCCCCACGGTTCGCGCACCACGCCGCCGCAGCTCAACGTGGAGTGCACCAGCTGGTCGTCGTCGGACAGGAAGGCGACGTGGGTGATGCGATCCCCGCTGTCGCCGCGGAAGAAGAGCAGGTCGCCGGGGCCGGCCTCGGCGAGCGTCACCTCGCGGCCGACCGCCGCCTGCTGGTACGCGTCGCGCGGCATCGGCACCCCGCGGGCGGCGAAGGTGGTCTGCACCAGCCCGGAACAGTCCACGCCGAGCGGCGTGACCCCTCCCCACTGGTAGTGCGTGCCGGCGAACCACGTCCATGCCCACGCATCGGGCCGGAGCTTGCGCGCATCGGCCTGCACGGCGTCCGCGGCGGGCACGGAGCCCTCGAACACGGCGCCCCAGCGGCCGTCGGGCAGCTCGATGCCAGCGCCCTGCGTCGTCACGCGGGCACGCATGGGCAGCCGCACCACGCCGCGCTCCACACGCGCCTGCGCGCCCATGCTCCACGCGGTGGCCGCCGCGCGCCACTCGTCGGCGCGCTCCCGCCCCACCTGCAGTACATAGCCCGCGTGCAGCCAGCCCGCGTACGCCTCGGCGGCCGTCGAGACGCGCAGCCACTCGCCCTGCCGGTCGAGGATGGCGGCCGTCTCGCCGAGCACGAGCTGGGTCACCTGCTCGGCGCGCACGCCGGCATCGGCGAGCAGCGGTGCGACGGCCGAGGCGGCGATCACGTGGGTGGCGGTGTCCGTCATGACGTCACTCGTGGAAGTGGAGTACCAGGGCGCAATCTACGCCGCCGGCGGGGGCGCCGGCTGTGCGGCGCACTTGGCGCACAGCGTGACGCCCCGGAAGGTGCAGATCAGGCAGATGAACGTCCCGCACTGCGCGCACGGGTAGCCCTCGGAGGCGCGCTCCTCCCGCCCGCACGCGCGGCAGATCATGGCGTCCTTCGCCTCGGACTCGGCCATGTGGACCTCCTCAGACGTTGATCGTGTACCGCTTGATCTTGTTGATCAGGGTGGCCCGGGAGATGCCGAGCTCCAGCGCCGCGCGCGTGCGGTTGCCGTTGTGGTGCCGCAGCGTGCGCTCGATGTGCTGCCGCTCCAGCTCGTCGAGCGTGAGCGGGGTGTGCCGGCGGTCGCCGATGCCCGGCCGGTTGCGGAACTCGCCCGGCAGGTGCTCGATGGCGATCGAGGGCAGCCCGCGCCCCAGCACCATCGCGCGCTCGAGCACGTTGCGCATCTCGCGCACGTTGCCCGGCCAGCCGTACGACAGGAGCCGCTCCATCACCTCGCTCGGCACGCCCGTCGGCACGTCGGGCAGCTCGCGGCGCAGCTCGCTCATCAGGCGCATGAGCAGCGCCAGCCGGTCCTCGCGCGAGCGATCGCGCACCGGCGGCAGCCGCAGCGGCATCACGCTCAGGCGGTAGTACAGGTCCTCGCGGAAGCGGCCGGACTCCACCTCGGCGGCCAGGCTCCGGCTCGTCGCGGCGATGAGGCGCACGTCCACGGTGATCTCGCGCGCCCCGCCCATGCGGCGGAACGAGCGCGTCTCGAGCAGCTTCAGGAGCCGCGGCTGCAGCTCCGGCGGCAGCTCGCTGATCTCGGCGAGCAGGATGGTGCCGCGGTCGGCGATCTCGAAGAGGCCCGCGCGCCGCTCCTTCGCGTCGCCGTAGGCGCCCTTCTCGTAGCCGAAGAGCAGCGCCTCGAGGTGCGCGGCCGATTGCGCGTTGCAGTTCACCTCCACGAACGGCTCCCGGGCGCGGGGCCCGAGGTCGTGGATGAGCCGTGCCGCCATGCTCTTGCCGGTGCCCAGCTCGCCCTCGATCAGCACCAGCGTGCGGTCGCTGGCGGCGAGCAGCTTGACCTGCTGCCCCAGCTCCTGCATGCCGGGCGAGCTCCCGAGGTTCTCGGGTCCCTGGGTGGCGGCGGCCTGCACCAGCAGCGCCTCGTTGACGCGGCGCACGCGGACCTTGTCGGCCACGCGGGCCACGATCCCGACCAGGTGGGCGGGATCCACCGGCTTGGGCAGGAACGATTCCGCGCCGTTGCCCAGCGCGCCGACGGCCGTCTCGCGCTCGCCGTCCTCGGCGAGCAGCACCACGGCGGCGCCGCGTTCGCGCAGGTGGCTCAGCACCCCCGTGCCGCCCATGCCGGGCAGCCCGAGGTCGAGGACCACCACGTCCGGCCGCAGCCGGTCGAAAGTCCCCAGCCCGGCTTCGCCGCTGAGTTCACGGCTGACGTCGTAGCCGGCGCGCTCCAGTTGAGTGCCGAGGGTCCGAAGGACCTCGACGTCGTCGTCGATCAGCAGGATCGAATCCGCCATGGTCGTGCCACTCCGAATGCGAAGGTTGTGTGATCAGCCCGTGGGCGCCATGACCCGGATGGCGCCGGGCACGCACGTGGCCGTGAACGGGGTCTCGCCGCCGGGATCGCCGTCGAGCTCGACGAGCGTCCGGGGATGGGTCTCCACTCTGATCTCGCGTCCGCGCGCGTAGCCGACGAACGCATCGCCGCCGTGCCCCTCGCGCAGCAGGTCCCACACGGCGCGCACGCTCTCGCCGAGGTTGTTGGCGCGCATCACCACCACGTCCAGCAGCCCGTCGTCCGGCGTGATGCCGCTGCGGAGCCGGATGAACGGCGGGATCACCTCGCCGCAGTTGGCCACCAGCACCATCGCGGCGTGCGCCTCGTACTCCACGCCGTCCACGGTGATGACGTGGTCCATGCTGCGGATCTCGCTGATGAAGCGCAGCGTGGTGGCCACGTAGGCCAGCATGCCCCACCGGTGCTTGTGCTCGGACCGGGTGGCCGTCATGACCAGCGCGTCCATGCCGGCGCCACACGCCACGGCGAAGTAGTCGGAGCCGGCGGCGCGGTCGAGGCGGCCGAGGTCGAGCCGCCGCGGCGTGCCGTTCACGATGGCCTGCGCGGCCCGCACCGGGTTCGCCGGGATGCGCAGGTTGCCGGCCAGCAGGTTGCCGGTGCCGCCGGGAATGAGCCCGAGCACCACGTCGGTGCCCACGAGCGCCTTGGCGGCCTGCATGGTGGTGCCGTCGCCGCCGAACACGGCGCACACGTCGGCCCCCTCCTTCACGGCGTACTCGGCCAGCACGTGCGCGTCGCCCGGCCCGCCGGTGGCGAGGATCTCGGCGTCCCACCCGGCCGACGCGAACACCTGGCGGACGCCGTCCACGGCGAGGGCGGCGGTGCGGGCGGCGGCCGGGTTGGCGATCATCACCACCTTCGGCATCAGAATTCCTTCTCCCACAGGAGGTCGCCGCCGAACTGGTAGAGCGTCGACGAGGTCAGCGAGCTGCCGAGGGTGGTCTGGCCGCAGTAGCGGAGCGCCGGCTCCATCACGATCTGGCCCTTCCACTGCCGGCTGAAGCGGTACTCGACACCGACGCCGAAGTTGCGGTAGTCGAAGGACGAGAGGGAGCTCGGGCAGAAGCCGGCGTTGAGCGACACGAAGGTGCGGCTGCCGATCTGCTTGCCCGCCGACAGGGAGAATGCCGTCGTGAGGCCGCTGGACGATCCGTTGCCCGCGCCGACGATCGGCCGGATCTGCAGCAGGTCGATCGGGAGACCGAGGTCCGAGACCAGCGCGCGCTCGATCTCGCTGGACGCCGCACCGAGCGCGTACGACAGCAGGGCGTTCCCCACGAGCGACTGCCCGCCCTGCCCCGTCTGGCTGAGCGGCGCGCCGGCGATGAGGTAGCTCACCAGGTCGGTCTCCGACACCGGCGGGCGCACGTTGCTCGTGAGCGCGAGCTTCGGGCTCAGCAGCGTGCCCGTCACCTTCGCGATGACCGGCAGCTCCTCGTTGTTGACCGTGCGCACCACGTGCTGCGCCTCGAGGTCGAGCCCGGCGTTCAGGTCGGGCGTGCCGAAGAACCGCACCTCGCCGCGCGTGACGTCGAAGTCCTTGTTCAGCACCGCGTAGCGCCCGCGTTCGGCGTTCATGGTGCCGTCGACGCGGTAGACCTTCTCCGTCTTGTTCACCCGCACGTCGCCGGTGAGCTTGATGTTCGCTTCGCTCGAGCGCAGCCAGAAGTCCTCGCCGATCACGAGGCGCAGGTCCTCGACCTTGAGCGCCTGCACGAAGCGGGTCCGCGCGTCGGTGCCCAGCTTGCGCCGCCGCACCAGCGTGGTGTCGACGAACATCGCGTTCTCGGGGTCGTCGAGGTCGATGACCCGCTTGCTGATCAGGTCGGCGAACTGCAGCACGCCCTGGTCGGCGACGGCACCGCCGGTCAGCACCGGCGCCGTGAGCGGCCCCGCCAGCTGCACCGCCGCCGAGACCGTGAGCGACAGGAAGCTGCTCTGGTCGATCGCCCGGAACTTCTGCGCGCGCAGGCGCAGCTCGACGATCGGGTTGGTGAGCCCCGCCAGGCGCACGAGGCCCTCGCCCTCGGCCCGGCCGTTGCCGCCCTTCATCGAGTAGCGCTGCACCACGATCGAGTCGCCGGTGAGCTCGGCCCGCGCGTTCATCTCGGTGAAACGGGTGTTGAGCCCCGCCACGGTCATCGCCGCGTCCTGCAGCTCGACGAAGCCCGCGAGGTCCGGCTCCGCCCAGGTGCCCTCCACCCGCACGTCCGCCTTCAGCGTGCCGCGCACCCGCTGCACACTCGTGCTGAGCGCCTCGAGCAGCGCCAGGTCCACGGAATCGGCCCGGGCGCGCAGCGAGATGGGCCCGGGCAGCTTCCGCTCCTTCACCTTCGTGAACGCGAGGTCGATCGGCGCCTTCGCGGTCACGAGCAGCACGGACTCGCCGGTGCGCCACAGCACCAGGCCGCCCTCGAAGGTGCGATCGGCATAGTTGAAGAGACCCTCCGCGAACGGGCCCACCGACTCGCCCATCCGGAAGTCCTCGAGCGACACCGAGCCGTTGAGCCGGGGCGCGCGATCGGTCCCCGCCATGTCCACCCGCACGCCCACCGTGCCACCGACGCCCGAGGTATCCAGCTGCGCGAGGGCGTACAGGTCGCGGATCTGCACGCCGAGCGCCTCGACCTGCAGGTCGCCCTCGCCCTTCCACGGCACCCGGCCCTGCACGCGGAACTGGCCGCGGCCGTCGGTGGCCACGAGGTGCAGCGGCGTCACGCCCGGGGTCGAGTCGCTGAGCGTCACCGTGGCCGGTGCCTGCAGGCGCCAGCGCCCCGTGAGCAGGCGCATGTCGGCCGTGTCGACGGCGAGCATGCGCGCCTCGGCGGGCCCCCAGAGCCGGCCGGCCGCGAGCACGGCGCTCGACGCGCCGATGTCGCTGGCCACGTGCCACGCGAGCGAGTCGAGCCGGCCGGCGACCTGCACGTCCGCATCCCGCAGGAACTGGTCGTTGCGACTGAGCGAGTCGGCCGTCACCTGCAGGTTGACGATGGGGCGCCCGCCGCCGATCCAGTCGAATCGCGTCGTGAGCCGCCCGAGCCGGGCGCGCTCGAAGACGAGCCCGTTCACCACCACGGTGCCGCCCGCCTCGAGCGTGTCGAGGTTGCCGCGCACCGTGAGGTTGCCCGACACGATGCCGTCGAGCGCGCGCCACGCCGTGGAGGTGTCGCGCTTGAGGCCCGTCAGGGCGAGCGCCAGGGAATCGAGCCGCACGAGGCTGTCGGCGGCGAGCGAGAACGCCAGCTCGCCGCGCTCGGGCGCCTGCCAGCCGATGGTGCCGCCCCCGCCGAGGTGCACGCCGCCGATGTCCGCGGTGAGCGAGTCGATGCGGACGACACCGTTCGCCGCCGTCGCCGTGAGCCCGGCCGAATCCATCGGCACGCCGCGGATGCTGCCGCCGTCGAGGAGGAAGCGCAGCTCGCCCTCGGGGGCGCGCGTGGTGTCGAAGACGCCGGTGGCGGTGAGCAGGCCGTCGAGCTGCGTGGCGAGCTCGGGCCGTCCGCTGAGCGCCGCGAGGTCGAGCCGCTGGAAGGCGACATTGAGCCCGTCGGCCACGAAGCGGGGCTCGTCCATCCCGACGAAGCCGTCGGCCTGCACAGCGCCGAGTTCGCCCTGCACGTCGGCGGTGAAGCCGAGGCGCGTGAGCGGCCCGAGCAGCCGCACCGAGCCGCTGAGGCCGCCCTGCGCCGGCAGCGTCGGGAAGGAGGGACGGATGCCCTCGAACGACAGCGGGTCGAGGCGCACGTCGGCGTCGACCTCCGGCGCGTCGGTGCGGATGTCGAGGCGCGCCCGGCCGATCATGCGGCTCTCGGGCAGGTCGCCGTCGCGATGCACGGCGGTGCCGTCGAACGTCACGTTGTCGAGCGGGCCCTCGAGCGTGCCGGACGCCGCGAGCCGTCCCTCGAGCGTGGCCGCCGGCGCGATGCGCTTCACCGTGCCCATGTCGATGTCGCTCTCGCTGACCCGGAAGCCCCGGAACGTCAGCGCCGCGCCCGTCCGGATGCCGCCGTCGAAGCGGAACCGGCTCACCGGCGTGCCCGGCACCGCCTCGTCGGCGAATGCGAGGCTGCCGCTCGCGGTGATGTCGTCGAGCCAGCCGTCGGCCTGCACGGGGCCGGTCAGGCGCCCGGCGAAGGGCAGCGTGTCGAGGAACGGCCGCGCCTTCTCGAGGCTCACCTGGGTGAGTTGCAGCCGGAGCCGCCGCACGCCGAGCCCGCGCGCCGAGTCGACCACGGCCACCAGCCCGCCCTCGATGCGCTCGGGACCGTCCACCAGCAGGAGGTCGCGCAGGTCGTAGGCGGTGCGCGTGCGCGTCTCCCACTTGGCGATGGCCGTGGCGCGGCCCGTCATGTCGGGCAGGTCGGGCGAGATGAAGCGCACGTCGGCCAGCGCGAGCTGCGGCGCGCGGGCGCGCACGTCCAGCAGCAGCGCGCCCTTGGGGAAGGTGATGGCGCCCTCCACCGACGCGGTGGTGTTCGGCAGCTTCACGCGCGTCAGCCACAGCCGCAGCGAGTCGCCGCGCTGCTCGACGACGCCCTCGACGTCGCGCACCTGCACCAGCGGGTCGCTCACGTCGGCCCGCAGCGTGTCCACCACCACGAGCAGGGGCTTGGTCCGGTCGGGATCGGAGATGCGCAGCCGCCGCAGGTGGCCGTTCACGCCGCTCGCCACGATCATGCGGCTCATGCCGTGCCGCGTCCGGCCCACGATGCGTCCCGGCACCGTGCGCGCGGCCGCGATGACCGAATCGCGCTGGCGCTCGGACAGGTTCGCCGACGGCCAGGGATACGTGAGGCTCACCCCGGCATCCTCCAGGGTGACGTCGTGCAGCTCGATCAGGTCGCGCTTCCCCGTGCCCTTCGACTCGCCGAGCTTGAGCACGTCCTCGTAGTTCCAGCGGCCGCTGGGATAGCGGACGATGTTCACCACCGCCCGCACCAGCTCGACGCGGTCGATGACGTAGCGCTTCGCCAGCAGCGCCGGGATGCGGAACCGCAGGTCCACCTCGGCGGCCTGCACGAACACCGCCCCCGTGGTGTCGCGGATCTCGACCCGCTCGAGGTGCAGGTCGCGCACGAACGAGCCGGTGATGCGCCCGATCCGCACCTCGCCGCGCAGCACGCCGGCGAGCACCTGCTCCACGTTCCGCGCCAGCAGCGCGCGCCCCGGTGGCGTCAGCACCAGCGCGAGCACCAGCCCCACCGCCGACGCGGTGATGCCGAGCACGAGCAGGAGGAGGCTGCGCAGGACGGGCTTCATCAGAACGGCTGGCCCACCGTGATGTTGAGCTTGAATCCCTCACGGTCGGGCTTCTGGTACACGAGGGGGGCGCCGGTGCCCGGGTCCTGGATCTCGATGAGATCGCCGTTGGGCCGGTTCTCGTAGATGATGCCCGACTGCAGGCGGTACGGGTTGTACGCCACGTCGAGCCGGAACGGCCCGACCGGGGTCTGCAGCCGGACGCCGACCCCCGGCGTGGCACGCAGCGCCACCGGCGTCGCGGCGGTGCTGCCGCGCTGCCACACGCTGCCCACGTCCACGAACACGGCGAAGCGCAGCAGCGAGCCCAGGAGCGGCGACGGCACCCGCAGCTCGACGTTGCCCACGGCGAGCGTGTTGCCGCCGGTGGCGTACGCCTGCACGTCGTTCTCGTCGACCGTCGCGATCCCGGCCGCCGGGATGTCCGCCGAGTCCACCACGTACACCACCGGGCCGAGCTGGTTGAAGCTGTAGCCGCGCACGTCGTTGGGCCCGCCGCCGTAGAAGCGGTGCTCCACCGGGATGAACGTCGGCGTGTCGAGGTTGCTGATCCCGCCGCCGAACACCACGCCCCCGCGCACCCGGGTGGCCAGCACCACGCCCCGCATGAGGGTGGCGTACCAGCGGCCCTCCGCCACGAAGCGGGTGAATTGCTGGAATTCCGACGACCCGATCAGGGTGGAGCTCCACGCGAACTCGCCCGAGTAGAGGTGGCCACGCCCCGGCTCGACCGGGTTGTTCACCCGGGTCTGCAGGGCGCGCAGCCCGAGGATGGCCAGCGGCCGGCGCTGCTCCTGCAGCGAGCGCGTCTCGGCCGTGCAGGCGTTGAAGTACGAGCAGAACACGGCGGGCGTGGCCCGCGTGCGGCCGTACGAGAAGGTGTAGGAGACCGAGATCGGGTCGCGCCACACGTTCGACTCGCGCGTCACCGCGACCGCCGAGCCGATGTCCTCGCGCAGGTAGATCGCGAACTCGCTCCGCCGCTCGGAGAACGCCGAGACGGTGATCGAGGCCTGCGGGGAGAGGAAGGCGGGCCGCCGGACCGAGGCCGTCACGTTGTAGTTGAGCTTCGACGATCCGATCGAGTCGTCCTTGAGCGCCTGGCACAGGAAGCCGTCCTCCAGGCCCAGATCGGCCGGCGCGCCGACACCGAGCTTCGACAGCCGGCCGCTGACGTCGAGGATGCGCCCCGCGCCGAGGAAGTTCCGGCGGGCGAGGCCGGCGGAGGTACGGAAGCAGTCCTGGGTGGCGTAGCCCATCGAGGCGCGCGCGCGGTAGCGCAGCGACTCCGAGACGCGCACCACGAGCGGCACGATGGTGTCCTGCGGATTCCACGCCGCCGAATCGAGGGACACCGCGGCGAGACGGAAGAGGTCGGAGCGGTACAGGTTGGCCTGGCTCGAGAACAGCTCGCTCTCGGAATACACGCGCCCCTCGCGGGTCACCATCAGCGCGCGCACCACGTTCGAATCCACCCGGTCGGTACCCTCGACGCGCACGGTCCCGACGCGCATGCGCTGCCCCGGCGCCAGCTCGATGCCGGCCGTGGCGGTGCGCGCGGCGCTGTCCACGGTGTATTCGCGGAAGGCATCGGCACGCGGATAGCCGCGGCTCCGCAGGCGCCACACCACCGTATCCACGCTCGCCTGCAGCCGCGACAGGTCGAACGGCTGCCCCTTCCGCAGCGGCAGGTTCTCGCGCACGCCGCGACGCTCCTTCTCGGGCAGGCTGTCGAGCCCCGTGATGGCGAATTCGGTCACGACGATCGGCTTGCCTTCCGTGATCTTGAAGGTGGCGAACACGTCGGTCGGCGTGCGCTTCACCACCGTGTCGACCTGCACGTCGGGAAAGCCGCTGCGGCGGTAGAGCACCTGCAGGCGCAGCACGTCACGCTGGAACTCGATCTCGTTGAAGAACCGCTTCTCGCCGAGGCCGATCCAGCGCACGAACGTATTGGTCGCGAAGAAGCTGGACTTGGTCGTGGAGATCGAGTTCGAGAGCAGCGCCGCCGGCAGCGACTTGTTGCCCTCGAACTTGAGTCCGCGCACCACCCGAGGCTGGGTCTGCGCCGAGACCGTACCGGCGCCGGCCACGAGCAAGGCACCCAGCAACGGCAGCATCCGGCGCAGCGCCTTCAGGGGGCTCCCACCCGTGATCACGTGCGGCAAGAAATAAGACACTCCAAGCTCGTCCGGCGCGTCGTCGGCCCGCAGGCGCCGACGCCCTCGTCGATTGACGGTACGCTGTAACCCCCGTATTTTTGCCGCTTTAGAGGGCGGTGTCAATGTTTTGACCACACCGCCGTCCGGCCTGCCCCTCGCTGCACCGCGACCGCCGTGATTGCGGCACCCCCGATGCGCCTTCGAACGCTGTTGTGCGGCATTCTCCTGGCCGCGGGCTGCCGCCCGTCGGGGCCGAGTCGCACGCTCGAGTACTACTTCACGTACGACCCCCGCTCGCTCGATCCGGCGTTCTCCACCGACGTCCCGACGGGCGAGGTCACGGCCCTGCTGTTCGACAACCTGACGCGGTTCGATGTGGATGGGCGGCTCGTGCCCGGCCTGGCCACCCGCTGGGAAGTGGACAGTGCCGGAAGGACATACACCTTCCACGTCCGGACCGATGCGGTCTTCCACGACGGCCGGCCGCTCACCACCGTGGACGTGCGGGCCTCCTTCCTCCGGGCCCTCTCGCCGACCTCCCTCGGCGGCCGCCCATGGCCCCTCTTCCCGATCCTGGGTGCCCGCGCCTTCAACGGGGGCAAGGCGGGAGACGTCGAAGGCATGCGGGTCGTGGACGACTCGACCCTCGAATTCACCCTCGAGGAGCCGCTCAACATCTTCCCGAAGCTCCTCGCCATGCCGACGACGGCCATCGTGCCGACGCCGACGCCCGAGGACTTCGACCAGGAGCCCGTCGGCAGCGGGCCGTGGCGCTTCGTGTCCTGGTCGCACGACGATGCCATCGTGCTGGCCCGGAACGAGGGCTACTGGGGTGGCGCACCCCAGGCCGACAGCCTCCGCATCCGCATCATCCCCGAGCCGCTCACGCAGGCGGCGGAATACGAGTCCGGGGGACTGAGCGTCGTGGAGATCCCCTTCGGGGAGACCCGGCGGTGGGAGCAGACCCGGGCCGCCGAGCTGCGGCGGCGGCCGGCCATCCGCGACCTCTACATCGCCATCAATACGAAGCGCGGGCCGCTGGCCGACGTCCGGGTGCGGCGCGCTCTCAACCACGCCATCGACGTCTCCACCCTGCTCGAGACCGTCATGGCGGGCCGCGGCGTGCGGGCGGGCGGGGTCATTCCGCCGGGGGTGGGCGGCTACGACTCCACCCTGCAGCCCTACCCCTTCGACACCGCCCGCGCCCGGGCGCTGCTGGCCGAGGCGGGCTACCCGACGGGCCTGACGCTGAAGCTGTGGCGCTCGCAGCGGGCGGAGCTCGCCCGCATCGCCCAGTCGGTGCAGCAGAGCCTCACGGCGGTGGGGGTCACGGTGGAGATCATCCAGCGCGACGCCTCGAGCGCCCGGGCCGCCGTCCGGAAGGGCGAGGCCGACCTCTTCCTCACCGACTGGTACGCCGACTATCCTGACCCGGAGAACTTCACGTATCCGCTGTTCCACTCGCGGAACGCGGGCACGGGCGGGAACTACGCCTTCCTCGACGACCCGGTGATCGACAGCCTCACGCTCCGCCTCCGCACCACGATCGACGAGGCGGAGAAGCTCCGGCTCGCGCGCCAGACCGACGCGCGGCTGCACGAGCTGGCGCCGTGGATCTTCCTCTGGTTCCCGGTGGACATGTGGGCGACGCAGGAAGGGCTCGAAGGGTGGCAGATCCCGCTGGTCTTCACGGGCCAGCGCTGGTACCAGGCCGAGGTCACACGCTGACCTGATGGGCCGCTTCCTCGCGCTCCGGCTCGCGCT
>DASUOW010000139.1:0-2367 GCA_036276435.1 Gemmatimonadales bacterium | reverse complement strand
CACGCCGATCATGCTGGAGCAGGCCACCGCGGTGCCGTTCGGGCCGATCACGCACACGTATCCGGCGCAGACGGTGTTCTATCCCAACGACATCGTCGCGTTGCGCATCATCCAGCAGAACATCGGTCGCCGGCCCATCGTGTGGGGCATCACGGCGGGACGCGAGTTCGCGGGGCTGACGGACTACGTGGTGCAACAGGGCATCGGCTTCCGCCTCGAGACCGCCCTGCCCGATACGACGAAGCCCGGCCTCATCGGCGGCGGCGTCGGCGGCAGGCTGGTGGACTTGCCCCTCACCGAGACGCTGCTCTGGCAGACCTATCGCTACGGCCCGCTGCTCGGCCCTGAGAACGACGGCGACCTCGAGAGCACCTCGGCGAGCATCGCGAGCACCCTGTCCATCCCCTTCACGCTCATCGCCTACCACCACGACCAGCGCGGGGATTCGGCGGCGGTGCTGAAGCACCTCGAGCGGGCCCAGCAGATCGCGCCGTCGGCGGCGCTGGAGGCGGCGCTCAAGGGCTACGGGCAGCGGATGCCGGGGCCGGGGAGGTAGGAGGCGACGACTCCAGGCGTGGTCCTTCGCTGCGCTCAGGAGTCCCTCCGACCCACCTCACGTCGCTTCAGCGACACGCCCGCCGAGAGGCGGCTTCAGCCGCCGCGTCCGCGAGCCCCCATCCCCGTCCCACCCCCATCCTTCAGTCCCGCCCCCCGACCCGGTTAAATTGTAAGGCTATGGAATTCCCGAACCTCCCCGACCGCCTGCACGAGGTCCGGGAGACGATCGAGCGGCATCGGGCCCGGGCGGGATGGGGGCACGAGGTCCGGATCGTGGCCGTCACCAAGACCCACCCCGCCGAGGCGGTGCGGGCGGCGGTGGCCGCCGGGCTGCGGGATGTGGGCGAGAACCGTGTGCAGGAAGCGCTCGCCAAGCAGGAGGAACTGGCCGGGGTGGCCGTGAACTGGCACCTGATCGGCACCCTGCAGCGGAACAAGGCACGTCACGCGGCCGGTCGCTTCGCCCTGATCCATTCGGTGGACCGGCTGGACCTCGCCCAGGAGCTTGGCCGGCGCATGCCCGATGGGACGCGGCAGCCGGTGCTGGTGCAGGTGAACTGCTCCGCCGAGCCGCAGAAGGGCGGGGCGGAGCCGGAGGAGCTGCCGGCGCTGCTCGAGGCGGTGGCCTGCACGGCGGGCGTCGAGATGCGCGGCCTCATGACCATGGCCGCCTTCGATGCCGAGGAGGCGGAACTGCGGCGCACCTTCGCGCTGCTGCGTCGCCTGCGGGACGAGGCCGAAGGCCGGGGACACCGGCTGCCGGAGTTGTCGATGGGCATGTCAGGGGATTACGCCATCGCCGTGGAAGAGGGGGCGACGATGGTTCGGCTCGGAACCGTGCTGTTCGGGGAACGCCAATGAGCCAGGATCAGTTCACGCTGACGCCGCAGGACGTGCGGGCGCAGGACTTCGCGAAGTCGCTGCGCGGCTACGACCGTCTCGAGGTGGAGTCGTTCCGTGCCCGAGTCGCCGACGAGCTCGAGCGGCTGCTGCGCGAGCGCGCCCAGCTCGAGGAGCGTGTCCGGAACGCGCAGGAGCAGCTGCGCGCCTTCCGCGAGCGCGAGCGCGCCATGAACGACGCGCTGCTCGCCGCGCAGCAGCTGCGCCACGACGCGCAGGCGGCGGCCGAGCGGGAGTCCGACATGGTGATGCGCGAGGCGGCGCTCGAGGCCGAGCGGATCGTGGAGCGCTCGCGACTCGACGAGCGCCTCGTGCGCGAGCGCGCCGAGTCGGCGGCCCGGCAGTTCTCGGCGTACGTGGCGGCGTTCCGCTCGCTGCTCGAGCGCCAGCTCGCCGAGCTCGACGTGCTCGAGAGCCATTCCCAGACCATCGTGCAGGTGCAGGGCGAGGCGCTCGCGGCGGCACGGCTCCAGGCCGAGGACGCCGCGTGAGCGTCACCGGGACGGCGGGGCTCTTCGAGCGGGTCGAGGCGGCGGCCGAGGTGGTGCGGGACCGCATCGGCGTGGCGCCGGAGATCGGCATCATCCTCGGCACCGGGCTCGGCGCGCTCGCGCGCGCGATCCACGTCGAGCACACGATCCCCTACGAGGAGATCCCGGGCTTCCCGCTCTCGACCGTGGAGTCGCATGCGGGCCGGCTGCTCGTGGGCACGCTCGCCGGCCGGCGCGTCGTGGCGATGCAGGGGCGCTTCCACCGCTACGAGGGCTACACGCTGCAGGAAGTCACCTTCCCGGTGCGGGTCCTGCGCGCGTTGGGGGCGCGGACGCTGGTGGTGAGCGGGGCGGTGGGAGGCATGCACCCGCTCTGGAATCCCGGCGACCTCATGCTGCTGGCGGATCACATCAACCT
>DASUOW010000138.1:0-4486 GCA_036276435.1 Gemmatimonadales bacterium | reverse complement strand
GGTCGAGGCACAGGAGACCATCCGCCAGGTAATGCGCGGGCGCAGGGGCCTGCGCGCTTCGCAGCCGGACAACTTCTCTCTCGAGACGTCGGAGTCCGCTCTCAAGTTCTGGAACGACATCAAGGGGAAGCTCGTCATCGCGGGCATCATCCTGCCGGCAATCGGTCTGATCGTGGGCGCGATCGTGATCATGAACATCATGCTCGTCGCCGTTGCCGAGCGGACGCGCGAGATCGGGATCCGCAAGGCGCTCGGCGCGCGCCGGTGGGACATCATGTCCCAGTTCCTGGTCGAGGCGGCGACGCTGACGCTCACCGGCGGGCTCATCGGCGTGGGCGTGGGACTCCTGTTCGGCGCGCTGGTGAAGCGGGTGTTCGGGTTCGACTCGAGCGTGCCGGTGTGGAGCGCCGTGGTGGCGACGGCGGCGAGCATCGCGATCGGGCTGGTGTTCGGGCTCCTTCCCGCGAACCGCGCGGCCCGGATGGACCCCGTCGAGGCGCTGCGGCACGAATAGCCGGCGCCGCGCTATCTTCCCGCCCGACCCTTCACGAGGACCGCATGCCCGTCGACCTTCTCGCCATCGCCGCCCACCGGGACGACGTCGAGCTCACCTGCGCCGGCACGCTCATCCGCGCGGTGGATCAGGGACACACCACGGGCATCCTCGACCTCACCGCCGGGGAGACGGGCACCCGCGGCAGCGCCGACCTGCGGGCGCAGGAGGCGGCGCAGGCCGCCGCGATCATGGGCGTCTGCGAGCGCCGGAACGCCGGCCTGCCCGACGCGGGCCTCTTCAACACGGAGGAGATGCGGCGGGTGGTGGTGGAGCACATCCGCCACTTCGCGCCGCGGGTGGTGATCCTGCCCTTCCCCGTGGGGCGGCATCCCGATCACCGCATCGCCTCGGAGCTGAGCCGGGACGCGTGCTTCCTCGCGGGGCTCGCGCGCTATCCGGCGGCGGGCGCGCCGCACCGGCCGCACAAGATCCTCTACGCCCTCGCGTATCGCGAAGACCCCGTGAAGCCGACGTTCGTGGTGGACATCACGGCGCAGTTCGCGCGGAAGATGGCCGCCATCCGATGCTACGCGAGCCAGTTCGACGGCGCCAAGAACGCGGGCGAGATCTTCCCCACCGGCCAGGACCTCTACGGCCTCATCGAGACCCAGAACGCACATTACGGCTCGCTGATCCGCACCCGCTTCGCCGAACCGTTCTTCACCCACGAGACCGTCGAGGTGGATGACGTGCTCGCCCTCTCGGTGCAAAGCATGTAACGACGCGGTATCGGTCCGGTAGCCGTAACTCGTTGTATCGGCTATCTTTAGAACCATGCTGCGGACCGCCTACCTCGATCATGCCGCCTCCGCGCCGGTGCGCGCGGAGGTGCGGGACGCCATGCTGCCGCTGCTCGGCGAGCTGCATGGCAATCCGTCGAGTGCCCATGCCGCCGGCCGCGCCGCGAAGACGGCCCTCGAACGTGCGCGCCGCGACGTGGCGACTGCCGTCGGCGCGGATCCGGCCCAGGTGTTCTTCACCTCCGGCGGCACGGAAGCCGACAACCTCGCGGTCCTCGGCGCGGTGCTCGCCGCGCGCCGCAACGGACGGGCGCCGATCGCCGTCGTCTCGGCGGTGGAGCACAAGGCCGTGCTGGCATCGGCGCACGCGGCCGCGTCGTTCGGAGGTGGCGAGATCGTGCTGCCGGTGACGGCGTCGGGGGCCGTGGACCTCGAGGCACTGGATGCCGCGCTCGCCGAGCGCCCCGCCGTGGTGTCGGTGATGTGGGCGAACAACGAGACGGGCGTGGTGGCCGACATCGTGACCATCACCGCACGCTGCGCCGCAGCCGGCGTGCCGTTCCACAGCGATGCCGTCCAGGCGCTGCGCTACCTGCCGATGCCCGAACTCCACCCGCCGATCGACCTCCTGACCATTTCCGGCCACAAGCTCGGCGCGCCGAAGGGCGTCGGCGCGCTCGTGGTGCGCTCGCGGGCGCTTCTCGAGCCGCTGGTGCACGGCGGCGCGCAACAGTTCGCGCTCCGTCCGGGCACCGAGAACGTCGCCGGCGCCGTGGGTCTCGGCGTCGCGATGCGGCTGGCGGCGGCGGAGCGCGCGACGCAGGCACCGCGCGTGGCGATGCTGCGCGATACGCTCGAGCGACTGCTGATCGCCGCCGTGCCGGACGCACAGGTGGTGGCCGCCGAGTCCGTGCGCGTCCCGCACATCAGCGCGGTGGTGGTCCCGGGCACCGAGACGTCGGCGCTGCTGATGCATCTGGACCGGCTGGGCACCTGCGCCTCGGGCGGGTCCGCCTGCACCACCGGCAGCCCCGAGCCCTCGCACGTGCTGCAGGCGATGGGCCTGCCGCGGGAGCTGGCGCTCGGGTTCGTGCGCTTCTCGCTGGGCCGCGAGAGCACCGAGGCCGACGTCGCACAGGCCGCGGCGGCGTTTCCCGAGGCGGTCGCACGGGCCCGGCGTGCGCAGGAGGCGCTGCATGGCTGAGCGCGTGCTGGTGGCGATGTCGGGCGGCGTGGACAGCTCGGTGGCGGCGGCGCGCCTCGTCGAGCAGGGCTGCGACGTGGTGGGCGCCACGATGAAGCTGTTCTGCTACGGCGACTCGGTGCCCGACCGTCCCTGCTGCTCGCTGGACTCGATCAACGACGCGCGCGACGTGGCGGCCACCCTCGGCATCCCGCACTACGTCCTCAACCTCGAGGACCGCTTCGCGGCCAAGGTCATCGACGACTTCGTGAGCGAGTATGCGCGCGGCCGCACGCCCATTCCCTGCGTGCGCTGCAACTCCTTCACCAAGTTCCGCGACCTGCTCGCCCACGCCGACGCGCTCGGGTGCGACGCCATCGCCACCGGCCACTATGCCGTGGCCCGCGACGGCGCGCTGTTCCGCGGACGCGACCGCGCCAAGGACCAGAGCTACTTCCTCTGGGGCATCGACCGCGCCGTGGTGGCCCGCATGCTGACGCCGGTGGGCGAGTTGACGAAGCAGGAGACGCGCGCGTACGCGAGGCAGCTCGGCCTCGTCACCGCCGACAAGCCCGAGTCGGTCGAGATCTGCTTCGTGCCCGATGGCGACTACGTGGCGGTGCTCGAGGAGCGGCTGCCGGCGGATGCGCCGTCGCTCGTGCCCGGGCCACTGGTGACGACGAGCGGCGAGGTGGTGGGCGAGCATCGTGGCTTCGCGCGCTACACCATCGGGCAGCGCAAGGGCCTGCCGGGCGGGGCCGCCGAGCCGCGCTTCGTGGTGGCGATCCGCCCCGAGCGGCGCGAGGTGGTGATCGGCGGGCTGGCCGACCTCGAGGGGCACCGGGTGGCGCTGGAGGAGCTGAACTGGCTGGCGGACCCGCTCCGCGAGGGCGACACCTGCGAGGTGCAGGTGCGCTACCGCGCGCGCGCGGTGCCGGCCACGGTGGTGACGGCCGGCGACCGCGCGGCCACGCTCGTGCTCGCCGAGCCGGTGCGGGCGATCACCCCGGGCCAGTCCGGCGTACTGTACGCCGGCGACCGGGTCCTCGGCGGCGGCGTCATCGCCTGACCGCGGGCAACCCTCAGAGGAGCGACTCCATGATCTCGTTGCTGCTGCGCATCGTCGTGAACGCCGCCGCCATCTTCGCCGCGGTGCGGCTCCTGCCGGGCCTGCACTGGAACGGCACCTTCCTGCAGCTGGCCGGCGTGGCACTGGTGTTCGGCGTGATCAACGGGTTCCTCAAGCCGATCCTCAGCGTGCTCACCTGCCCCCTGCAGGTGCTGACGCTCGGCCTGTTCGGCCTCGTGCTGAACGGCCTGCTCCTCATGCTCACCGCCTACCTGTCGCAGCAGTTCGGGTTCGACTTCAAGGTGGACGGGATCCTCTGGGCGATCATCGGCGGGATCGTGATCGGCCTGGTCAGCACCGCGCTCTCGCTCTTCCTCCCCGGGAAGACTGACTGATTCACCGGCGCCGCAGGGCGCCAAGAAGGGTCGCATGACCGACGTCGCATCTCCTCCCGTCCTGGGCAGCGTCCCCGAGGCGCCGCTCGACCTGAGGCATCCCTCGCTGTACGTGAACCGCGAGCTCAGCTGGCTCGAGTTCAACCGGCGCGTGCTGCATGAGGCGCTCGACCCGCGCACGCCGATGCTGGAGCGGCTCAAGTTCCTGGGCATCTACAGCAGCAACCTGGACGAGTTCTTCCAGGTGCGGGTGGCGGGCCTCAAGCGGCAGGTGAAGGCGGCCTTCACCGAGCGCACCGCCGATGGCCTCACCGCTGAGGAGCAGCTGAGCCGCATCAGCGCGGTGGTGCGCGAGCAGCTGGCCCAGCACCGGCACGCGCTGGTGACGGACGTGCTGCCCGTGCTGGCGGACCACGGCGTGCGCCTGGTGACCCGGCTCTCGGAGCTGTCGCCGGCCGACCGGCGGCACGTGGACCACTTCTTCCAGGCCAACGTGTTCCCCGTCCTCACGCCGCTCGCGGTGGACCCGGGGCACCCGTTCCC
>DASUOW010000137.1:0-4609 GCA_036276435.1 Gemmatimonadales bacterium | reverse complement strand
TTCAAGGTGCGCTGGGACAAGCCCGGCGCCGACACCGCGAAGACCTCGTTCGTCTCCATGACGCCCGGCTGGCACCTCACCACGGGCCCGAACGCCGGCATCTTCTACGACCCGTCGTGGTCGGCGACCGGCACCTACAAGGCCGAGGCGCTGATCCACCTCTTCGACCCGCCGAAGGGCCACGCCGAGGCGTACGGCATCTTCGTCGGCGGCAAGGACCTCGAGGGCGACGGGCAGAGCTACCTCTACTTCCTGCTCCGGACCGACGGGCAGTACCTGGTCAAGCAGCGCACGGGCAAGGCGGTCAAGGAAGTCATCGCCCCCACCGCGAGCCCGGCGATCAAGGCGTTCGACGCCGCCAAGAAGAGCGTCGGCAACACCCTCGCCATCGCGGCCGGCCCGGAGACGGTGGACTTTCTGATCAACGGCACCAAGGTCGCCAGCAGGCCGCGCAAGGACCTCGCGGTCGACGGCACGGCGGGGCTGCGGGCGAACCACTCGCTGAACCTGCACGTGGAGAAGTTCGCGGTCACGAAGTAGGGCGCCCGCCGGGGCCGAAGCAATCCCGGTGCAAAGAGCGGGACCCTGTGCGCGCGCACGGAGTCCCGCTCTCTGCGCCGGGGCCCCTCACGGCCGCATCTCGTCCCCACCCCCCGCCACCGCCAGCTTCCCCACCGTCCCCGCGTCCGTCGCGAACCAGATGCTCCGCGTGCGCGGGTCGAACGTCATGTGCCGGATCGTCATCCCGCCGCTCTGCGCCACCGGCGTCACGCTCACGACCTTGTTCGCGCGCGTGTCGAACGCGGTGAGCTGGTTGGGACGGAGGCCCGTCTCCGCCACCCAGACGCGGCCCTTGTCGTCCGCGGCCATCGCGTAGGGCAGCGACATCTTCCCGCCCGGCAGCGGATACTCCGCCGTGGTGCCGTTGGCGGGATCGAGCCGGATCAGCATGCCGCGCGGATAGTCGTCCACCCACACCTTGCCGTCGGAGAGCGCGATGCGCCGCGGCCGCGAGTCGGCGTTCGGCAGCGTGAACTCGCGAAGCGCGAACGACACCGGATCCACCGTCGCCACCTTGTTGGTGCCGAACTCGGCGATCCACGGCCGGTCGAGCTCGTCGACGACGATGCCGTACGGTCGGGCGTTCGGGGTCGGGAGCTTCACGATGCGCATCATCCCCGACTTCGTGTCGAGCTTGCCGACCGCGTTGCCGTTCTGGACCGTGAACCAGATGTCGTCGCGTGAATCGAGGATGAGCGTGTGTGGATCGGTGAGCCCCTCGGGAAGCTTGTAGGGCGTCACCACGCCCGACGCCGGATCGAGGCGGTTGATGGTGCCGTTGCGGTTGCCCGAGAGCCACGCGCGGCCCTGGCGGTCCACGATGACGTTGTGCGGGATGGTGCCCTCCGGCAGCTCGTAGCGCTTGAACTTGCCGGTGGCGGGCTCGAAGAGGCCGATGAAGTTGCCGAGCATGCCGCAGAACCAGATGCGGCCCTGGTCGTCGGCCACGGGATCGCGGATGAGGCTCTCCTTGGGCCACGGCGTCGCCCATTCGGTGATGGGCACCGAGGGCAGCGCGGCCGGCTGCTGGGCGAATGCGGGCGTGGCGAACGCGAGGAGCGCGAGGGACAGCAATCGCATGAGCATGACCGGGTCTGGGGGAGGTTCCTCATATACACCTACGGCGCCACCGGGTCCCGCGGTTTCGCTGCCTACATCACCAGCTTCACCATGCGCATCATGATGTCCTTCAGCGACATCTCCGTGAACAGCAGCGGCACGAACGGCACCGCCACCAGCGCCATGGCTCCCAGCGCGCGCCGGACGTCGAGGGGCGACGGCTGCATCTGCCGCAGCGAGGCGTAGACCGCGACGTAGTCGGTATAGGTGGATGGGTCGGCGCTGCCGAGGAGGGGCTCGCCGGTGCGCTCGGAGCCGAGCCACTTGCGTTCGAAGCCGGCGACGAGCTGCTGGCCCAGCGCGTCGTAGTGCAGCAGGGCGCGGCGCTTGAGGGCGGCCATCCGTCCCGCGAAGAGGAGGAGCGGCACGAACATCACGATCCCCGCGAGCAGCAGCACCACGAGCGCAGGGATCCGCACCGTCGCGAGCGTGGCGCCGTCGTACAGCAGCTCGAAGCCGAGCCGTCCGGCCACCGTGGCCGCGAGGGCAGTCAGCACCGGCGCGAACCCCGACTGCACCATCGTGAGGAACGCGAGGCCGCCGTGCAGGTCGGGATGGCCGGGGCTCACCACCAGCCGCGGCCGCAGGAAGCCGACGAGGAAGCGCGTCCAGATGAAGACCCACCAGATCCAGCGCACGCCCATCACGTTGGCCACCACCATGCTCACCATGAAGTACCACCAGCCCGCCCGCGACAGCCCCGCCTCGCCGCCGAGCCACGACGTGTGCGTCCCCATGCGCACGGCCACCTGGGCATCGTGCGAAAACCACAGCAGGGCGACGGTGGCCACCACGATCAGCAGCTCCACCACCAGCGAGTCGCGCTCGCGCAGGAGCCGGTCGACCCGCGCGTCGAGCGCCGGCAGGTCGCTCTCCGGCAGCAGCCCGCGCTCGCGGATGAGCCCCAGCGCCTGCTGTGCGACGCGTGAGACCTTCGCCTCGCCGATCAGCAGCAGCGGCAGCGCCACCAGCAGGCGCGCCTGCGCCCCGGGATCGCGGAGGAACGGCACCTCCACCGCACCGCCCTGCAGGGTGCCGTCGAGCAGCGACAGCACGGCGAGCGGCACCCAGGTGACGAGCAGCACGAGGAGGATGCTTCGGGATGGCCGAACGGAATCCTCGGAGGTGGCACCCAACCGCCGGAGGGCCCGGAAGACGAGCCCACCCGACGCGATCGACACGGTGGCGGGATGCATGGGGATCCGTTGAGGAGGATGGTGCAATCTGCGGCCGGCGCGCCGATACCTCAAACGGCCGCGTGGACGATGAGGCGCACCGGGATCCCCCCGTTGGAGGTCCGGAACACCTCCCGCCAGTCGAGCCCCGTGGCGTGGTCGAGCCGCGGGTTGGCGGTGAGGAGCGCCACCGACCAGCCGTCGAGCCGCTGCGTCACGAGCCTGCCCAGGGTGGCATAGAGGTCCCGGAGCCGCGCCTCCTCGCCCACCCGCACGCCGTAGGGCGGATTCGAGACGAGGAAGCCGGGTCCGCCCTCGGCGGACAACGCCGAGAGCGCGGCCTCCCGGAACGTCACGTCGCCCGCCACGCCGGCGCGGGTCGCGTTCTCCCGCGCGGCCGCCACGGCGCCCGCGTCGCGATCGCTGCCCACGATCGGCACCGGCGACCGCGGCAGCATCTCCGACTCGGCGCGCGCGTGCGCCGCGCGCCATGCATCGACGTCGAACGCCGGCCAGCGCAGGAACGCGAAGCCGCGCCGGAGTCCCGGCGCCATGCGCCGCGCGATGAGCGCCGCCTCGATCGGGATCGTGCCCGACCCGCACATCGGGTCCGCGAGCGGCGCCTGTCCCACCCACCCGGCGCCGAGCAGCATGGCGGCGGCGAGCGTCTCGCGCATCGGCGCCTTCGCCGTCTCCTGGCGGTACCCGCGCCGGTGCAGCAGTTCGCCCGAGCTGTCGATGCTCAGCGTGAACTCGTCGCGATGCACGCGCACGACGAACAGCTGCGGCACCAGGTCGGCCACGACGGCGCGTCCCGTCGCCTCGGCGAGTCGCTGCGCGATCCCCTTCTCGTGGTACAGCTTCGACTTCTTCGACGTCACGTCGAACGTCGGCGCCACGCCGGCGCCGAGCCACCGGTTCCAGTCCAGCTTCGTGGCGTGCCGCTCGAGCTCGAAGAAGGTCCGCGCCTTGAAGCGCGCCACCCGCACCAGCACCCGGCTCGCCGTCCGGAGGCGGAGGTTCGCCTCTCCGACCTGCGCGTCGGTCGCCAGGAACGTCACCCCGCCCGTCTCCACCGCGATCCCGGCGACGCCGAGCCCCTGGAGCTCGCGCGCCGTGATCTCCTCGATCCCGGGGGCGGCGACGGCGAAGCATTCGAGGAGGGTGGGTTCCATATGGGCGGGAAGGTAGCCGTGCGTGGCGGGACGCGGAGATTGGGTCTCGCGGCTGAAGCCGCGGCTCGGCTGAAGGCTGTCGCTGAAGCGACGTGAAGCGGGGCGAGGAGTTCCGTGTCGTTGCGAGGCCCCGTGAGGGGCCGAAGCAATCCGGGTGCAAAGAGCGGGACTCCGTGCGCGCGCACAGGGCCCCGCTCTTCGCACCCGGATTGCTTCGTCGCTGCGCTCCTCGCAATGAGCATGCGGGGTCACTGCGCGGGCCGCCGCTGCCCCACCCCGCGCCACTCCCCCTTCCCCCTATCCCCTGAAACCTCCCGACGATTAATTCCGTCTCCAACTGAAACATCCCGCGCCCCGCGCCGCCCCACGTACCGGAGGACCCGATGCCCATCTCTCTCACTCGCACCCTCGGCGCCTGCGCCGTCGCGCTCGCCGTCGTCGTCTCGACCGGCCACGCCCAGCTCGGCGGGCTCAAGAAGAAGGCCCAGCAGGCGGTGGAGGGTAAGGCCACCGACAAGGCGGTGGCGCAGATCCCGCCGCAGCAGGTCGACGAGTTGCCGGGCAACCTGAAGTCGGCCG
>DASUOW010000136.1:0-3782 GCA_036276435.1 Gemmatimonadales bacterium | reverse complement strand
CCCCAGGTTGGGCATCGCCTCCATGCCGACGAGCAGGATCCTGGGTGGCGGCTGCTGGCGCCGCACGCGATCGAGGATGCCCTCGATGTTGCTCCGGATCGAGTCCGGTTCCTGCCCGCGGAGTCCGTCGTTGGCCCCCGTCTCCAGCACGAAGACGCTCACCGGCTCCTGCATCACCCACTCGACGCGCCGCAGCGCCCCGGCGGACGTCTCCCCGCTGACGCCGGCGTTGTGGATGAGGACCCTGTAGCCCGCCGAGTCGGCCTTCTGCTGCAGCAGGGCGGGATAGGCGAGGGAGGGATCGGGCAGGCCGAAGCCGGCCGTGAGGCTCGTGCCGAGGATCAGGACGACGGGCGGACGGGTGGCGGGCATCGTGGCGGCGGGCGCGGTGGCCGGGCTCGAGGGTGGGGTGGCGTCGGCGCGGCGCTCGGGAGCCGACCCGCACGCCGCGGCTGCAACCAATCCTGCCACCATCACGTACCTCGCTATCATTCGCGCTCTTCTCCCGAACCAGTGGACGACATGCTGCGTGCCGAAGGACTGACCCAGAGCTACCTCTCCGGGGGCCGCGAGCTCACGGTGCTGAACGATATCAGCTTCGAGCTCGAGCAGGGCGGCTTCCTGTCGATCGTCGGGCCCTCGGGCAGCGGCAAGACGACGCTGCTCGGCCTGCTCGCGGGGCTCGATCGGGCCCGCGCGGGACGGGTGATCCTCGACGACGTCGATCTATCTACCCTCTCGGAGGACGAGCGGGCCCGGCTCCGCGCCGAGCGGGTGGGATTCGTGTTCCAGGCGTTCCAGCTCATCCCGACGCTCACCGCGCGCGAGAACGTGCAGGTGCCGCTCGAGCTGACCGGCACCGACGGCGCCGTGCGCGCCGACGAGCTCCTCGCCCGCGTCGGGCTGGGCAAGCGCGGGCACCACTACCCCGCCCAGCTCTCGGGCGGCGAGCAGCAGCGTGTGGCCCTCGCGCGGGCCTTCTCCAACAAGCCGCGCATCCTCTTCGCCGACGAGCCCACCGGCAACCTCGACAGCGCCACCGGCGAGACCATCGTGGAGCTGATGCTGGAGCTCAACCGCGACTTCGGCACCACCATCGTGCTGGTGACGCACGACCTCGCCCTCGCGGCACGCGCCCGGCGGACCATCCGCCTCGCCGACGGCCGCATCGTGAGCGACACCGCCGCGTGACGCCCGGCTTCGTGATCCGGCTCGCGGCGCGGGAGACGCGCGCCGCCTGGCGCCGCCTGCTCGTGCTCACCGCCGCCGTCACCGTCGGCACGGGCGCGCTGGTGGCGATCAACTCGTTCAGCGACAACCTGCGCAGCTCGGTGCGCGACCAGGCCCGCGCGCTGCTCGGCGCCGATCTCTCGCTCGAGAGCCGCCGGCCGTTCGCGGCGCACGCCGCCGCGGTGCTCGACACGCTGGCGCGGGACGGCCGCGTGGCGCGCACCGTGAACTTCGCCGGGATGGCGTACGTGCCGCGCACCACGGGCACGCGCCTCGTGCAGGTCACGGCCGTGGACGGCGGCTTCCCGTTCTACGGCGAGATCGGCACCGAGCCGGCCGCCGCGTGGCGGGAGCTGCAGCGCGGCCCGCACGTGGTGGTGGAGCCCGCGCTCCTCACGCAGCTCGACGCGCGCGTCGGCGACACCTTGGCGCTCGGCGAGGGGCGGTTCGTCATCACCGGCACCGTCACCAGCATCCCGGGCAACGTGGGCGTGCGGGCGGCGTTCGGCGCGCGCGTGTTCATCCCGGCGAGCGAACTCGAGGCGACGAAGCTGCTGGCCTTCGGGTCGCGCGCGGAGTATTCGGCATTCGTGCAGCTGCCGGCGGGCCGCGACGCGCAAGCGCTCGCGAAGCAGTACCGCCCGCGGCTCCGCGCCGACCGGGTGCGCATCCGCTCGGTGGAGGAGGATCGCGACAACCTCTCCGAGACGCTGGGCCGGCTCACCGACTACCTCGGCCTCGTCGCCCTGATCGCGCTGCTCCTCGGCGGCCTCGGCGTCGCGAGCGCGGTGACGGTCTTCATCCGCCGCAAGCTCGATGCGATCGCCGCGCTGCGCTGCATCGGCGCCACCTCGCGACAGGTGTTCTCGGCGTACCTGCTGCAGTCGGCGGCGATGGGCTTCCTGGGCAGCGTGATCGGCGTGCTCCTCGGGCTCGTCATCCAGCGCCTGCTGCCGGGCGTGCTGAAGGAATTCCTCCCCGTGACGGTGACGCCGAGCCTCTCGTGGCGCGCCATCGCGCTGGGCCTGGGCACCGGCCTCTGGGTCAGCATCGTCTTCGCGCTGCTGCCGCTCCTCGGGGTCCGCCGCGTCTCGCCGCTCGCCGCCATCCGCCGCGACTACGAGCCCGCCAGGGGCCGTGACCCGCTGGTGCTGCCGGTGCTGGTCCTCCTCGCCGCGAGCGTCGTGGGGCTGGCCACGCTGCAGGTGGGCAACTGGCGAACGGCGCTGGCGTTCACGGGCGGCATCGGCGGCGCGCTGCTGGTGCTGTGGCTCGCCAGCTGGGCGCTTGCGCGCGCGGTGCGCCGCTGGACGCCGGCGCGCTGGCCCTACGTCTGGCGCCAGGGCCTCGCCAACCTCCATCGTCCCGCCAACCAGACGGTGACGGTGGTGCTCTCGCTGGGCTTCGGCGCCTTCCTGCTCACCACGCTCTTCCTGGTGCAGCACAACCTCCTCCGCCAGATCTCGCTGGGCGGCGGCGCCATGCGCCCCAACCTGGTGTTCTTCGACATCCAGCCCGACCAGCAGCAGCCGCTCGCCGCGCTCCTCGCCGAGCAGGGCATCGAGGCCGGCGCGCCCGTGCCCATCGTCCCGATGCGCATCAACGCCATCAACGGCCGTCCCGTGCTGCGCGTCGTCGGCGACACCGCCGAGTGGGCCACCGACAGCGCCGCCCCGGGCGACCGACGCAGCAGCGGCTGGGCCCTCAGGCGCGAGTACCGCTCCACGTACCGTGACTCGCTGGTGGCGAGCGAGAAGCTGGTGGCGGGCAAGTGGTGGGAAGCGAAGCAGACGGAGGGACCGGGAGCGATCTCGGTGGAGGTGGGGCTGGCCTCCGAGCTGAACGTCACCATCGGCGACACGATCACGTGGGACGTGCAGGGCGTGCCGCTCACGACGGTGGTGCGCAGCATCCGCGAAGTGGACTGGGCGCGCTTCGACACCAACTTCTTCGTGGTGTTCGAGCCCGGCCTCCTCGACCGGGCACCGCAGAGCTTCGTCATGCTGGGCCGCGTGGACGATCCCGCCCTGCGCGGCCGCGTGCAGCGCGCCGTGGTGGAACGCTTCGGCAACGTCACCACCGTCGATCTCGCCACCCTGCAGGGCGCGGTGGAGAAGCTGGTGAACCAGGTCACCCTCGCCATCCGCTTCATGGCGGTCTTCAGCCTCCTCACCGGCGCCCTGGTCCTGGTGGGCGCCGTCGCCACGAGCCGCTTCCAGCGCATCCGCGAGGGCGCCCTGCTCCGCACCCTGGGCGCCACCCGGCGCCAGGTGCTCCGCGTGGTGCTCGCCGAGTACCTGGCGCTGGGCAGCCTCGCCGCCCTCGTGGGCGTGGGCCTCGCCATCGGCGCCTCCTGGGCCATCGCCAAGTGGGTCTTCGAAGGCCCGTTCGGCGTCCCCGGCCCGGCCGTGGCGTTCCTCGCCCTCGCCATCACCCTCGGCACTGCTCTGCTGGGCGCCTTGAACAGCCGCGAGGTCCTGCGCTTACCCCCGCTGGAGGTCTTGCGCGGAGAGTGAAGGCGTGGGGGCCGGGGGTGCCCCGCCGCGAGCGTC
>DASUOW010000135.1:0-4773 GCA_036276435.1 Gemmatimonadales bacterium | reverse complement strand
ACCGGTCGGCGAAGGGCTTCTCCACGCCGCCCACGTTGATGTGCGGCAGGCACTGGCAGGCCCGGTCCGCCGGATCCCAGTCGGGCGGCATGCAGCGCCGCACCTCCGGCGAGGCGACGAACGCATCCACCAATGCCGTGTCGATGTCGTCCCCGAGCAGGCACATCGTCACGAAGTCGCCCTTGGGGATGATGGCGGCGAACTCGAGCCGGGGGATGTTCAGGAGGAAGACGTGCATCGAGGAGCCGAGCGTGCGGTTGATCACGTCCTGGCCGAGCCGGTACTCGCGGATGAGTGTCTTGGTCACCTTCGGCCGCTCGTAGCCGATGCCGAGCCCCTCGAACAGCTTGAGGATGGGTGAGTTCACGCCGACGGCGACCGTGACCAGGTCGTATGCCTGCGGCTCGAGGTCGCGGCCCTTGATCGACACCCGGTCACCCTCGCGGCGCACTTCTTCCACGCGCGCGCGCACCAGGTGCGCGCCCCGGTCGAGCGGGTACTGCTGCATGTAGTGGTCGAAGCTTTCCCAGCGCCGCTCGGTGGCCGTCTTCGGCCCGGCGCCGCGGTGCACGGCCCCGATCCGCATCTCGCGCAGCGGCGTGTCGATCCGCACGCTGCCGACGTCCATGTGCAGGAAGTAGGAGTCGATGCCCCGTTGCACCACGCCCGTGGTGAGGCTGATCCGCTCGGCCGCCAGGTTCTGCACCAGCGTCTCCGAGATGATCCCGCCGCACATGTTGCAGCCCTGAGGCCCGGGCACCGCGAAGTCGCGCGGCTCGTAGATGTCGACGTGGAGCGAGATGCCGATGCGCTCGGCCATCTCGAGGACGAAGTAGGCGAACAGCGACCCTGCCGGGCCGCTGCCGATCACCGCGACGCGCGACCCGTCATCGAGCTTGAGCGAGGACTGCCGGCGCGGAGCGACCGCCGGCGCATCGAGCAGGGCAGCGGTCACGGGCACCTCCATTTTGGGCTCGCGTCGGACGTCTCGAGCCCATCATTGCATCCGCTCAATCTCGGCGCAAGGATCGGCGGAACCGATGAAGAACATTTCACCCGCGCTGCATGGCGCCTTCATGCTCGCGCGCTAAAGCAGCGAGACGGGGTCCCGATCCACCACCGCGCGCACGTCGCCCGGCAGCTTCGGCAGCCGGCGCGACGCGTAGCGGACGAAGGCGCCCACCTCGCGCTGGGGCCCCTTCAACACCACGTGCCACCGCCAGCGCTCCTTCAGCCGCGCGAGGGGACACGGCGCGGGCCCGAGCACCGCGAGCGTGAGGCCCCTGGCCACGACCAGCTTGGCGCACCAGTCCGCGATGCGCGTCGCGGCGTCGGCCACGGGCACCTCCTCCGGGCCCGAGAGCAGCACGTTCGCGATCGCCACGAAGGGCGGGTAGGCTGGCACGCGCCGCTGCTCGCGCTCGGCGGCGAGGAACGCGTCGGTGTCGTGCCCGGCGGCGCACGCGAGCGCGTGGTGCTTCGGCGACCGCGTCTGCACCACGACGCGGCCCCCCTTGGGACCGCGTCCCGCCCGTCCGGCCACCTGTGCCAGCAGCTGGAAGGTGCGCTCCGACGCCCGGAAGTCGGGCAGGTGGAGCCCCGTGTCGGCATCCACGACGCCCACCAGCGTGACGTTGGGGAAGTCGAGCCCCTTGGCGATCATCTGCGTGCCGATGAGCAGGTCGATCTCGCCGCGCTCCACGGTCTCGAGGATCCGTTCGTGCGCCCACCGCTCGCCGGTGGTGTCCAGGTCCATGCGCGCGATGCGCGCTCGGGGGAAGCGTACCGCCACCGCCTGCTCCAGCTGCTGCGTGCCGATGCCGCGCTCCGCCTGCACGCTGCCGCCGCACTGCGGGCACGCCGCCGGCATCGCCTCCTGATGCCCGCAGTAGTGGCAGCGCAGCCCGGCGGGCGCGCGGTGCACCGTCAGCGAGATGCTGCACGAGGGACAGCCGCACACCGCCGCGCACTTGCTGCACTGCAGGAACGCCGCGAACCCGCGCCGGTTGAGCAGCAGCAGCGCCTGCTCGCCGCGATCGAGCACCGTCTCCACCGCCGCGTCGAGCGCGTCCGACCACGGCACCGGCCGCATGCCCTGCACCAGCGACTGCGTGCGCAGGTCCACGAGCTCCACCGGCGGCATCGGCCGCGACTCGATGCGCGCCTCCAGCCGCAGCAGCGCGAGGTCGTGGCCCACCCGCTCCATCGTCTCGAGCGCGGGCGTGGCGCTGCCGAGCACCACGGCCGCGCCCTCGAGACGGGCGCGCACGAATGCCACGTCGCGCGCATGGTACCGCGGCGATTCGCCGTTCTTGTAGCTCGCCTCGTGCTCCTCGTCGAGCACCAGCAGGCCGAGGAGGGGCACCGGCGCGAAGATCGCCGAGCGGGCCCCCACCACCACGCGGCACTCGCCGCGGCGGATGCGGCGCCAGGCGTCGGCGCGCTCGCCGTCGCTGAGCCCGCTGTGCAGCACCGCGATGTCGTCCCCGAACACGCCGCGGAACCGTCGCACCGTCTGGGGCGTCAGCGCGATCTCGGGCACCAGCACGATGGCGCCGCGCCCCTCCGCCAGCACGCGCCGCACCGCTTCGAGGTACACGAACGTCTTGCCGCTGCCGGTGACGCCGTACAGGAGGGCGCCCTGCCCCGGCGCGAGCTGCCCGATGGCGTCGATCGCCGCCTGCTGGGCGGGCGTGGGCGTCTCGGGCGGCGGCGTGCCCGCGCGTCCGGCGAAGGGGTCGCGGTTGCGCTCGCCGTCCTCGACGCGCACGAGGCCGCGCTGGCGCAGGCCGCGCAGCACCGCGTCGCTCATGTCGTGCCGCTCGCGCAGGAGCGTCAGCGGCGCGGAGCCGCCGAGGGCCTCGAGCAGCTCGAGGAGCTCGCGCTGCCTGGGGCTCCGGCGGAACAGCGCCTCCCGCTCGAGCAGGCTCGGCACGTGGTCGCCGAGGACGGCGAGCTTCTGCGTCACCCGGGCGGCCCTGGTATCGGGTGGCTGCACCTCGAGCGTGACCGCGCCGCGCTCGACGAGCCGGTGCACGGGATCCCAGACGTCGCGGCCGAGCTTCCGCTTGAGCGAGGCGACGAGCCCCGTGCCGCCACGCGCATCGAGCCATCCTACGATGGCCTGCGCCACGCTCCCTTCGGCCCGGGCGCCATCCACCAGCGTGAGCTTCACCTGCGAGGTGCCCCACATCCCCGCCGGCAGCATCGCGCGCAGGGCGAGCCCGAGCGGCGTGCCGTAGTAGGAGGCGAGCCAGCGGGCGAGCTCGAGGTGGCAGGAATCGAGCAGCGGCTCGGTGTCGGGCAGCGCCAGCACGTCGCGCAGGCGCATCGCGGGCCGCTCGGCGTCGAGCGCGGTGACGATGCCGATCAGCTCCCGCTCGCGCACCGGCACCACGGCGCGCATGCCGACGGCGACGGCGCCCCGGAGCGGCTCAGGGACGCCGTAGGTGTAGTCGCTGGCGAGCGGGAGCGGGAGCGCGACGCGGACGCACGCGTCGGTCATCGACGCGTGACGCCGAGCCCCGGAGCGGTGGGAAGCGTGAGCTGACCGCCGTGGATCGTGGCGCCCTCGAAGGGGTCGTTGGCGAGGAGCGCGGCGCCGTCGAGGTCCACGATGTCGACCAGCGGGGCCAGGTGCGCCGCCGCCGTGATCGCGATCGAGCTCTCGATCATGCAGCCCACCATCACCTGCAGGTGGTGCGCGCGCGCCACCGCGATCATGCGGATGGCCTCGCGGAGGCTGCCGCACTTGGCGAGCTTGATGTTGATGCCGTCGACGTGGCCCACGAGCGGCGGGATGTCGGTGGCCACGAGGCAGCTTTCGTCGGCGATGACGGGAATCGACGCGCGACGGCGGATCTCGCCCAGGCCGGCGATGTCCTGCGGCACCACGGGCTGCTCGAGCACCGTGACGCCGTACGCCTCGAGCACAGGGAGCATGCGGATGGCCTGCTTCACCGTCCAGCCGCAGTTGGCGTCGACGCGGATCTCCCGGTCGGTGGTGTCGCGCAGCGTGCGCAGGATCGCCTCGTCCCGGTCGGTGCCGAGCTTCACCTTGAGGATGGGATACTCGGCGGCCTCCAGCACCTTCGCCCGGATCTTCTCCTCGGTGTCGAGGCCGATGGTGAAGGTGGACTGCGGCGCGGCCTTCGGGTCGAGGCCCCACATGCGGTGCAGCGGCACGCCGGCCCGCTTCCCCGCGAGGTCGTGCAGCGCGGTGGAGAGCGCCACGCGCGCCGCGGGATTGCCGCGCAGCATCCGTCCCCACTGCGCCTCGGCCGCCTCGAGGTCGAACGGGTTGGCGGGCATCGCCGTGGCGTAGAGGTTGATGGCCGCGAGCACCGACTCCGGCGTCTCGCCGTAGAACTTCGTCGCCGCCGCCTCGCCCCAGCCCTCGCATCCGTCCTTGTCGGTGACCCGCACCCAGACGGTGCGATAGTCGCTCGAGCCGCCGCGCGCGATGATGAACGGATGGCGGGTGCGAAGCTCGAGAATCTCGGCGCTGACACGAAGGGAGGCGGTCACGGCGGGTACCGGTGCGGTTGAGGAGTGCCGACGCTCAGGCGAGGGCGGCGAGGTGCGCCGCCGTGCCCTCGGCGAGGCGAGAGGGAATATACCCGCCTTCCGAGAGGCCCACGATCGGCGCTCGCGGCAGCCGATCACGCAGGCGGTGCGTGAGGTCGGCATAATGCGGTGGCTCCAGCGTGAAGCCGCCGAGCGGGTCGTCGAGCATCGCGTCGAAGCCCGCGGAGAGGAGCACCACGTCGGGCG
>DASUOW010000134.1:0-2234 GCA_036276435.1 Gemmatimonadales bacterium | reverse complement strand
TCTCGGCGTGGACGATCGTCGGGAGCTGATCCTTGATCACGTGGATACGCCCGCGCTGCTCCGCGAGCTTCGGGAACATCTCCTCGCCGCGGCTCTTCGCCTGTTCCTTCTCGAGACGCCTGCCCATTCGCTTGCGGAGCTTCGGAGGCAGGCCGGCCATCAACTCTTCGGCGCCCATGGACCGGTACCACAACTCCAGCGTCTTCAACTGGCTGAACTCCGCCATGGACTCGCGATAGGTGCGGACGCAGCTCAACACCACGTCCTTGGCGACGCTCTCGCTCGAGCCGTTGTCCCGGCAGGCGACGACGAAGCTCGCGGCAGTCGTTTGACGTCCCACTCCCACGGCGCCGGGAGCGTCTCGTCGAGGTCGTTGATCGAGAAGATGACCTTCCTCTCGGGGGTGGCGAATCCGCCGAAGTTGCACAGGTGCGCGTCGCCGCAGCACTGCACGTACTGGCTGGTGGACGGCGTCGAGGCGAGATCGGCCGCCATCGTGAGGGCCGCGCCCCGGTAGAACGTGAACGCGGAGCGGACCATTCGACCGTGGCGCAGCGGGAGGAGGTCCGGCATGCGTCTCTTCTCCGCGGCCAGGACCAGTTGGACGGCACCCAGCCTGTGCTCCGCGTGCGTCCCGGGCGGAGCTACCACCTGCGCGGCGCCGGCCGCTGCCCGGGTCCGCCCTGCTGGTGACCCCACCGGCCTACGCGTCGTTGCCGCTCTCATCGAAAAACTCCTTCGCCATGACAGGAAGAACGCCTCAGCCCGTCACAGGCGAGACGCCTGTCCTACAGGTTCGATGAACGGTCGCAGTTGAGGAGACCGCCTCTGCCCGGCGCCGGCCTGGCGGCCGAAGTCATCCAGCGAGACGAGGAGACGTCCGTCAACGCCCGCGCACCGCCCACCCGATCATCAACAGCCCGATTGCCGCAACCCAGCTGCCCGCCACCCGCACGGCGATCCGCAGCCATGCCGCGCGCAGCACGATCACGAGCGCCGACACCAGCGAGACGCAGACGAACACCGTGGCGCCGATGCCGACGAGGCCGAGCGCCGAGCGGCCGCTCTCGGCGATGGAGGCCCCGTTCATCCAGCCGTGCAGCAGGCCCACCGCCACGGCCAGCCCCGTCACGACCGCTGGAGACAACCGTCGATCGGCGGCCGTCAATCCGCCGAGGATCAGGAAGGAGGCGCTGGTCACTGCCACGGGCAGCACCGTGCGGCCGAAGAGGAACCCCGCCGCGCCCGCTGCCAGCCAGGCGACCGTCAACGAGAAGAGCGTCACGCGGCCGGCGCGCGGGCCGTTCAACCCGGCCAGGAACGACATCGCCAGGATGGGCACCAGGTCGTCAGGGCTCATCAGGACATGGGAGATGCCGTCATAGACCGGCCCGAGGCCGGTGGTGACCAGGTGGGCCTCCGCCCTGCCGGGAACCAGCACGCCGCACAGCGTGGCCAGGCCGCACAGCGCGAGACGCTGGGCGAGCGGCGCGGAGCCCTTCACAGCGCGCTCCACGTGAGGGCCGCCCCCGCGACCGCCACCGCGACGCCCGCCGCGCGGAGCAGCACCCGACCCGCCGGCCAACGGTTCACCTCGCCGATGGCGATGCCGATCCCGTGGAGACAGCCCGTCGCCGTCACGAAGCCGATGCTGTACGCGAGTCCGCTCTGGCCGGCCGGGAGTTCCGTGCCGTGCGCGTGCCCGTGGAAGATTGCGAAGAAGCCCACGAGAACCGCCGCCACGGCCAGCGGCGGCCTCGCCGCGCGCGCCACCATCACGCCGAGGAGGACGGCCGACAGCGACACGGCGACCTCCACGCCCGGCAGCGGGATGCCGACCAGGCCGAGGAAGCCGCCGAACGCCATCACCATCGGGAACGTCACCGGCAGCAGCCAGATTGCCGGTTGCCCGAGCTGCGCGCCCCACACGCCGACACAGATCATCGCGAGCACGTGATCGAGGCCCGACACCGGGTGACGCACACCGGTGAGGAACCCTTGCACCTGCCCCTGCTGGGGGTGCGCCATCGCAGGACCCGCGGCGGCGAGGACGAACACCGCCGCCATGAGGACGTCGCGCGGGAGGCCGCCAAGCCGATGTCGCGTCATCGCAGCGCTCCGAAGAGCACGAGGCTCCGCTGGATGGTCCAGTACGCGCCGAGCGAGCCAACGGCATAGCCGGGGAGCGCCTCGACGAACCGGGGCCACCGAATCTCCAGCGTGCGGAAGGATCG
>DASUOW010000133.1:0-4836 GCA_036276435.1 Gemmatimonadales bacterium | reverse complement strand
GAGCCCCCCAAATCGGGGCAGACAGCCAAGATACACGGCCGCATTCCACGAGACAACTGGGGGGTCCTCCGCACCATGCCACGGGCACTGATCACCGGCATCACGGGCCAGGACGGCTCCTACCTCGCCGAGTTCCTGCTCGCCAAGGGGTACGAGGTCGTCGGGGTGGTGCGCCGGACCAGCCACCACAGCTACGAGCGCATCGAGCACCTGCTCGACCGCATCACGATCGTGACGGGCGACCTGCTCGACCAGCACTCGCTCACCGTGGTGCTGCAGGACACGCGACCCGACGAGGTCTACAACCTCGCCGCGCAGTCGTTCGTGCCCACCTCGTGGACCCAGCCGGTGCTCACGGGCGAGTTCACGGCGCTGGGGGTCACCCGCATCCTCGAGGCCATCCGCCTCGTGCACCCGACCGCCCGGTTCTACCAGGCGTCGAGCTCGGAGATGTTCGGCAAGGCGCAGGAGACGCCACAGTCGGAGAGGACGCCCTTCTACCCGCGCTCGCCCTACGGCGTGGCGAAGCTCTACGGGCACTGGATCACGGTGAACTACCGCGAGTCGTACGGGCTCTACGCGGTGAGCGGCATCCTGTTCAACCACGAGTCGCCGCGACGCGGCATCGAGTTCGTGACCCGCAAGGTCACGGACGGCGCCGCCCGCATCAAGCTGGGCCTCGCGAAGGAGATCCGCCTCGGCAACCTCGACGCGCGGCGCGACTGGGGCTTCGCCGGCGACTACGCCGACGCCATGTGGCGCATGCTGCAGCAGCCCGAGCCGCGCGACTACGTCATCGGGACGGGCGAGACGCACAGCGTGAAGGAGCTCGTCGAGGTGGCCTTCGGGCACCTCGGGCTCGACTGGACGCAGCACGTGAAGGTCGACGAGCGCTTCATCCGGCCCGCGGAGGTGGACATCCTCATGGCCGACCCGCGGCGCGCGCATGCCGAGCTGGGCTGGAAGCCCCGGGTGTCGTTCGAGGGACTGGTGACGATGATGGTGGACGCGGACGTGGAGCGGCTCACCCGCCGATGAACGTGCTCGTCACGGGTGCCGACGGGTTCGTGGGCCGGGTCCTCGTGGGCCGGCTGCGCGACGCGGGGCACGCCGTGACGGCCTGTTTCCGGGCCGGCGCCGCCGCGCCGGGGTGGCCCGAGGCCGCCGGGGTGCGCTGGCTGCCCCTCGAGCTCGCCGATGCCGCGAGCGTGGCGGAGGTGGCCGACGACCCGAGCGAGCACGTGGTGCACCTCGCCGGCCTGGCCTCGGGCGCCGCGGCGCGCCGGGATCCCGGGCTGGCCTGGGAGGTCAACGCGGCCGGCACGGCGCGGCTGCTCGAGGCGCTGTCGGCGCGGCCGCGGCGGGCGGTGCTCGTGGTGTCCACCGGCGAGCTGTACGGCCCGGGCCCCGAGCGCCCGCGCACGGAGCGGGACCCGGTGCGGCCGGTGTCGCCCTACGCGTCCAGCAAGGCCGGGGCGGAACTGGCCGGGCTGGAGACGATGCGCCGGACGGGAATTCCGGTTATCGTGGCGCGGCCCTTTCCACACACCGGCCCCGGCCAGACGGTGCACTTCGTGGCGCCGGCCTTCGCCGCCCGGCTGGCGGAGGCGAAGCGCGCGGGGGCCACCGAGGTGATGACCGGCCCGCTCGACCCGGTGCGCGACCTGCTCGACGTGCGCGACGTGGCCGAGGCCTACCGGCTCCTGCTCGAGCGCGGGGTCGCGGGCGAGGCGTACAACGTGGCCAGTGGCGCGGGGCTCGGGCTCCGCGACCTCTTCGACCGGCTCGCTGCCATCGTGGGCGTGCCGGCGGTGCCGCGGACGGATCCCGCGCTCGCGCGGGCGGCGGACATCCCCCACCTTGTGGGCGACGCAGGCAAGCTCCGGGAGGCCACCGGCTGGGCTCCCGTGATCCCGATCCACCAAACGCTGCAGGACCTCGTAGATGCCCAGGCGCAATGATCTCCATTCGATCCTCCTGATCGGCTCCGGCCCCATCGTCATCGGGCAGGGCGCCGAGTTCGACTACTCCGGCACGCAGGCGGTGCGCGCCCTCAAGGAGGAGGGCTACCGCGTGATCCTGGTGAACTCGAACCCGGCCACGATCATGACGGACCCCGAGCTCGCCGACCGCACCTACATCGAGCCGGTGACGCCCGAGTGGGTCGCGAAGATCATCGAGGCGGAGCGCCCCGACGCGCTGCTGCCCACGATGGGCGGCCAGACAGCGCTCAACGTCGCGATGGCGCTGGTGAAGGACGGGACGCTCGAGAAGTACGGGGTGGAGCTGATCGGCGCCAACGAGCGCGCCATCCGGATCGCCGAGGACCGCTCGGAGTTCGCGCAGGCGATGAAGCGCATCGGGCTCGCCACGCCGCGCGGGCGCGTGGTGACCAACATGGAGGAGGCCTACCAGGCGGTCGACGATACGGGCTACCCCGCCATCTGCCGTCCCTCCTTCACGCTCGGCGGCACCGGCGGCGGCATCGCGTACAACCGCGAGGAGTATGACGCCCTCATCCGCCGCGGGCTCGAGCTCTCGCCGGTGGGCTCGGTGCTGGTGGAGCAGAGCATCATCGGCTGGAAGGAATTCGAGCTCGAGGTGATGCGCGACGGCGCCGACAACGTCGTGATCGTCTGCTCCATCGAGAACATCGACCCGATGGGCGTGCACACCGGCGACTCGATCACCGTGGCGCCGGCGATGACGCTGACCGACCGCGAGTACCAGGCGATGCGCGACGCCGCGATCAAGATCATCCGCGAGGTGGGCGTCGCGGCCGGCGGCTGCAACATCCAGTTCGCGGTGAGCCCCACCACGGGCGAGCAGCTGGTGATCGAGATGAACCCGCGCGTCTCCCGCAGCTCCGCGCTGGCCTCCAAGGCCACCGGCTTCCCGATCGCGCGCATCGGCACCAAGGTGGCGGTGGGCTACACGCTCGACGAGTTGCCGAACGACATCACGAGGGTCACGCCCGCCTCGTTCGAGCCGGTGCTCGACTACGTGGTGGTGAAGATCCCGCGCTTCGCCTTCGAGAAGTTCCCCAAGGCCGACCCGTCGCTCACGACGCAGATGAAGTCGGTGGGCGAGGTGATGGCCATCGGCCGCACCTTCAAGGAGGCGCTGCAGAAGGGCCTCCGGGGGCTCGAGGCCGATCGCATCGGCTTCACGCCCGCCGCGAACCACGTCGACGACCGGGTCGAGGCCACCGACGTCGAGACCCTGCTGTCGGCGATGGCCCGGCCCACGCCCGAGCGGATCTTCCAGGTGCGGCGCGCCCTCGACCACGACGTGGCCATCGAGACGATCTTCGAGCGCACCGGCATCGATCCGTGGTTCCTCAGCCAGATGCAGGAACTGGTGCACGCCGAGCGCGACTGGGTGGCGCGCGCGGACCGCGACGACGACGCGACGGAGCGCGCCGCCATGCGCCGCATGAAGCGCATGGGCTTCTCCGACCGCCAGCTGAGCCTGCTCGACGGCACCCCCGAGGACGCGATGCGCGCGAAGCGCCATCGGCTCGGTCTGCGTCCGGTCTACAAGACTGTGGACACCTGCGCCGGCGAGTTCCCCTCGAAGACGCCGTACCTCTACTCCTGCTACGACGAGGAGAACGAGTCCGGCCCGGTGGGCGACCGCACGGTGGTGATCCTGGGCAGCGGCCCCAACCGCATCGGCCAGGGCGTCGAGTTCGACTACTGCTGCGTGCGGGCCGTGATGCAGTTTCGCCAGATGGGCTACCGCGCGGTGATGGTGAACTCGAACCCGGAGACCGTCTCGACCGACTTCGACATGTCGGACGCGCTCTACTTCGAGCCGCTCACGCTCGAGGACGTGCTGGAGATCGTGACGCTGGAGAACCCGATCGGCGTCGTGGTGCAGCTGGGCGGCCAGACCCCGCTGCGCCTGGCGCGCGGGCTCGAGAAGGCGGGCTTCCGCATCCTCGGCACCTCGCCCGAGGCGATCGACCTCGCCGAGGACCGCGGCCGCTTCGAGAAGGTGGCGCGCGAGCTGGGCGTGGAGCAGCCGCCGGCCGGCGTGGCGTTCTCGGTCGAGGAGGCGCTCGCGGTGGCACGGCGCATCGGGTACCCGGTGCTGGTGCGGCCCTCGTACGTGCTCGGCGGCCGCGCGATGGAGATCGTCTACGACGACGAGTCGCTCGACCGCTTCTTCCAGGTGGCGGCGCGCGTGGCACCGGAGCACCCGGTGCTCATCGACCGCTTCCTCGAGGACGCCTTCGAGGCCGACGTGGACGCCATCTGCGACGGCACCCGCGTGGTGATCGGCGGCGTCATGCAGCACATCGAGGATGCCGGCATCCACTCCGGCGACTCGGCGTGCGTCATGCCGCCGTACCTGATCAAGGAGAAGGAGGTCGAGCAGATGCGCGAGTACACGCGCCAGTTCGCCCTCAGGCTCGGCGTCGTGGGCCTCATCAACGTGCAGTACGCCATCCGCGACGGCATCGTGTACGTGCTCGAGGTGAACCCGCGCGCCTCGCGCACGGTGCCCTTCGTCTCCAAGACCACCGGCGTGCCGCTCGCGAGCATGGCGGCGGCGGTGATGGTGGGGAAGACCCTCGACGAGCTCGGCCTCGCCGACGAGGTGCTGCATCCCTACGTGGCGGTGAAGGAGGCGGTGTTCCCGTTCTCCAAGCTGCCGGGCGTGGACCTGATCCTCGGGCCCGAGATGCGCTCGACGGGCGAGGTGATGGGCATCGCGGACTCGTTCGGGATCGCGTTCGCCAAGGCGCAGCTCGCGGCCGACAATGCGCTGCCATTGGAGGGGGCGGTGTTCATCACGGTGAACGATCCCGACAAGGCGGCGGCGGCCGAC
>DASUOW010000132.1:0-7423 GCA_036276435.1 Gemmatimonadales bacterium | reverse complement strand
GCGCCAGAGCGCTCATCCCGGCGCCGCCGATGCCCATGAAGTGCACCGGACGCTGATCGGCGGAGGCGAAAAGATCCATCGTAAGTGCGCGAATCTAAACGCATTTATGCGACGGGCGAAAGCGTACCCCGGTGGATCAGGGCGGCGAGGTGTCCGGCGATCTCCCGGGCGGCCAGTGGGCGGCCCCGCTCGCGGGCCGAGGCGGCCATTCTCCGCCGCGCCGCGCCGTCCGTCAGGAGGCGACCGACCTCGGCCTGCAGGCGTACCAGGTCCAGCTCCGCCTGCCGCAGCAGCACCGCCGCCCCGGCCGCCGCCATGGTCCTGGCGTTGCTGGTCTGGTGGTCGGCGGCGGCCGTGGGAAGCGGGATCAGCACGCTGGGCAGGCCCCAGGCGCACAGCTCGGCGACGGTGATCATTCCGGCCCGGGACACCACCAGGTCGGCCACCGCGTAGCCGTCGGCCATGGGGTCGAGGAACGGGATGACGTGCACGTGGGGCGGGCGGTGATGTCGGGCGAACCGCTCGTGGGTGCCGGGCCCGGTCACCCAGAGGAGGTCGGTGTCCTCGGGCCAGCCGGCGGTGAGCCACGCCTCGACAGCCAGGTTGAGGGCGAGGGCGCCCTGGCTGCCGCCGGTGACTAGTACCACTTTCCGGCCTTCCCCGAACCCGAACCCGAACCTGGCCCGGGCCGCCGCCGATCGCTCGGGCGTCGGGGGCACGATGGGGTTGCCGGTCTCCCGCAGCCGCGTCTTCGCCCCCGGCTTGAGGAACGCGGCCGCCTCGGGCACGCCCAGGTAGACCTCGTCCACCACCCGCACCAGCCACCGATTGGCGAGCCCCGGGTAGGCGTTCTGCTCCTGGATCGCCGTCGGGATGCCCAGCCGGGACGCCCACCACACCACCGGCGCGCTCGCGTAGCCGCCGGTGCCCAGCACCGCCACCGGCCGCTCCTCGTCGAAGACCGCCCGCACCTGCCGCAACAGCGAGGCGGCCACGAAGGGCCAGCGCACGTTCTTCCACCAGGTACGCCGGTAGATCGGCTCGGCGGGCAGCAGGTGGTAGCGGAAGGGCCGCGTGGGGAGCAGGCGGGCCTCGACGCCCCGCACGGCGCCGACCAGCACGGGCTCGAGGTCGCTCGACTCGGCCAGGGCGGCGGCGATCGAGAGCGCCGGCATCAGGTGCCCGCCGGTGCCGCCGCCCGCGATCAGGACCCGCCGCGTCACTCCTCCGCCACCTTGCGAGGTCGCGACGGTCGGCCACGCATGCGCCCGACGTTGATGAGCATGCCCGCGCCGACGAGCGAGATCACGAGGCTCGAGCGGCCGAACGACATGAACGGCAGCGTGAGGCCCGTCGTCGGCATCAGGCCCAGCGACACGGCGATGTGCAGGAAGGCGGTGAGCCCCACCGCCGCCGTGAGCCCCGCCGCGAGGTACTGCCCGAACGGATCGGGCGCCGTGCGTGCGATGCGGAAGCCCACCCAGACGAAGAGCGCGAACAGCACCACCACCAGCAGCACGCCGGTGAAGCCCCACTCCTCGGCGATGGTGCTGAACAGGAAGTCCGAGTAGGCGTACGGCAGGTGGAACTTCTGCTGTCCCTGCCCGAACCCGACGCCGAACACCTGGCCCGCGCCGACGCCGATGATCGACTGGTCGATCTGGAAGCGCGCCTCCGCCCCGGCCTTCTCCGGATCGATGAAGGTGCGCAGCCGCTCGAGCCGGTACGGGGCCATGAGGATCATCTGCACGGCGAGCAGGCCCGCCACGAGGCCGAGCAGGAGGAAGTGTCCCACCTTGGCCCCGGCCGTGAAGAGCACCATCGCCCCGCACAGCGCCACCAGCGTGGCCATCGACATGTTCGGCTGCTTGATGATGAGCCCCGACACCACGCCGAGCACGACGAGGAACGGGAGCACGCCCTTCTTGAAGCCGCGGACCGCCTCGCCCTTCTTGGCGGCCAGCATGGCGCACCAGATCACCACGGCGAGACGCGCGAGTTCCGACGGTTGCAGGCGCAGCGGCCCGAGGTTCACCCAGCGCCGCGCCCCGTTGATCACGGGCGAGATGGACCGGGTGAACGGCAGCACGGGAATGAGGAGCATCACGATCGTCAGCAGCAGGATCGGCCAGGCGAACTTCTGCCAGACGTGGTAGTCGATGCGCGCCACCGCGAGCAGCGCCATCCCGCCCAGCACCGCGCCACTGAACTGGCTGAGCGCGATCGAGAGCCCGCCGCCCTTGGTCTGGTAGCTCGCGGCGCCGTACACCATCGCGATCCCGAACACGAGCAGCGTCAGGATCAGGACCGCGAGCAGGCGGGTCTCCCAGCGCAGCTCGCCGGGGTGCCGCACGGCGGGCGCCGCCATCAGAACGCCTCCACGAGCTCGCGGAACCGCGCCCCGCGCTGCTCGTAGTTGTCGAACATGTCGTAGCTCGAGCACGCGGGCGAGAGCAGCACCGCGTCGCCCGGCGCGGCCAGGCCGCGGGCCGCCGCCAGCACCTCGGGGAACGCCCCTGCGCGGACCACCTTCACGCGGTCCTTGAGGTCCTGCTCGACGAGGTCCCCCGACTCGCCGTAGGCCACCACGGCGCGGCACCGGCCGCCCATCACGTCGGCGAGCCGGGTGTACGGCTCGCCCTTGTGCCGCCCGCCCAGGAGCAGCACGAACGGCCGCTCCAGGGCCGCGATCGCCACCGCGGTGCTGGTGACGTTGGTGGACTTGGAATCGTTGATCCACAGCACGCCGTCCACCTCGCGCACGGGCTCGACGCGGTGCTCGATCGCGCGGAACGAGCGCAGCCCGTCGGCGATCCGCTCCAGCGACCCGCCCAGCTCGCGCGCCACGAGCGCGCCGGTGAGCGCGTTGAGCACGTTGTGATCGCCGAGCAGCATGAGTTCGTTGCGGCGGAGCAGCCGCTCGCGGCCGAGCATGAGCCAGTCGCCGTCGCGGTCGAACCACGCGTCCGTCTCCCTGAGCACGGAGAAGCGCAGGTGCCGGCCCGGGACCGGCGCCACCATGTCCTGCACCGCGGCGTCGTCGAGGTTGCTGATGGTGAGCGAGGCGGTGTCGGCGTTGCGGAAGAGCAGCGCCTTGTCGCCGTAGTACTCCTCCAGCGTGGCGTAGCGGTCGAGGTGGTTGGGCGCGAGGTTGAGCAGTGCCGCGATCTCGGGCTTCAGGTGCGGGCAGTCGTGCAGCTGGAACGACGACAGCTCCAGCGCGACCCAGCGCGGCGGCGTCGCCTGCCGGGCCACGTCGCAGAGGGGCAGGCCGATGTTGCCGGCGGCCACCGCGTCGTCGACCCCGGTGGCGCGCATCAGGTGCGCCACGAGCGACGTGGTGGTCGTCTTGCCGTTGGTGCCGGTGATGCCGACGAACCGCGTGCGCGGCAGCGCCGTGTAGCCGAGGTCCACCTCGGCGAGCACCGGCACGCCGGCGCCGGTCGCGGCGCGGTACGGCGGCGCGGTCGGCGGCACGCCGGGAGCCACCACCATCGCGGCCGCCTTCGCGATGCGCGCCAGGTCGTGCCCGCCCAGCTGCACCTCGGCGCCCGCCCTGCGCAGCGTGCCGGCCCAGCCCTGCGCGGCCGGCGTCGTGGCCAGTTCGGAGGCATAGACCTTCACCCCGTGCCCACGGAGCAGCTCCCCGGCCGCGACGCCGCTCTTGCCCAGCCCCACGATGGCCGTCTCGCGGCCATCCCGCGCCAGCGCGTCGAGGAGGCTCACCGGAGCTTCAGCGTGGCCAGGGCCACGAGCGCGCAGAAGATGCCGAGGATGTAGAAGCGCGTCACCACCGTCGTCTCGGCCCAGCCGAGCTTCTCGAAGTGGTGGTGCAGCGGCGCCATGCGGAAGACGCGGTGCGCATCCGCGTACTCCTTGCCGCGCGTGCGCTTGTTCCACTTGTACACGCTGGTCTGCAGCATCACCGACACCGCCTCCGCCACGAACACGCCGCCGATGAGCAGCAGCAGGAATTCGGCCTTGAGCAGGATCGCCACGGTGCCGAACGCGCCGCCGATGGCGAGGCTGCCCGTGTCGCCCATGAACACCTGGGCCGGATGGGCGTTGAACCAGAGGAACCCGAGGCAGCCGCCCATGAGCGCCGCGCAGAACACGGCCAGCTCGCCGGCGCCCGGCAGGTAGAACAGGTACAGGTAGCTCGTCGCGTCCACGCGCCCGAGCAGGTAGGCGAAGAGCGCGAAGGCGAACGCCGCGATCGCCGAGAGGCCGGCCGCGAGGCCGTCGAGGCCGTCGGTCAGGTTGACGGCGTTGCTGCTCCCCGTGGTGACGAGCATCACGAAGAGGACGAATGCGAGCGGCGTGAAGTTGAGGACGATGTACTTGAAGAACGGGACGGTGGTCGAGGTGGCCGGGAGCGAGTCGACCGGCACGACGGGATTGAAGTAGAGCAGCGCACCGAGCGCGAGGCCGAACGAGCACTGGCCGACGAGTTTCCAGCGGGCGATCAGCCCGCGGCTCTTGCCCTGCACCACCTTGAGGTAGTCGTCGAGGAAGCCGATGGCGCCCATCCAGAGGATCGACAGCAGCGCGAACGCGACGAACCGCCCGTCGAACCGCGCCCAGAGCACCGTCGGCACCACCGTGGCGAGCAGGATGATGATGCCGCCCATCGTCGGCGTGCCGCGCTTGCCCTGGTGGGTGGCCGGCCCCTCGGCGCGGATGATCTGCCCCACCTTGTGCGCCCGCAGCTTCGCGATGATGAACGGTCCCACGACGAAGGCGATGAGCAGCGCCGTCACCATCGCCGCCGCGGCGCGGAAGCTGATGTAGTTGACGACGTTGAGCAGGCGGTAGGTCTTCCCGAGCGGCGCGAGAAGGTAGTAGAGCATCGAGTCTCAGTGTGGGGAGACGGAGCGACCGACGACGGCCGGAAGTATACGCTCGAGGGCGGCGCCCCGAGAACCTTTGAGCACCACCACTTCGTCGCCCGCGAGCCGCGCCGCGAGCAGCGGGCCCATGGCGGGCGCGTCGGGCGCCGAGATCAGCCGGTCGCCCAGCCGCGCCGCGAAGGGCGCGAACGCCGGCACGAAGTCGCCCACCGCCGCCACCAGCTCGGGGTCGAGCGCCACGATCCGCTCGGCGACCTCGCGATGGAGCGCCGCGGCGTCGTCGCCCAGTTCCCGCATGGTGCCGGCGACGAACACGAGGCGCCGGCCCTTCCGCAGCTCGGCCGCCGTGGCGATGGCGGTCCCGAAGGAATGGGGATTGGCGTTGTAGCAGTCGTTGAGGATCGTCAGCCCGCCCTCCTGCAGCAGCTCGCTCCGACCGCCGGGCACGGTGACGTGCGCCAGGGCCTCCGCCACGCGCGCCGGCTCGAGCCCGAGCGACTCCGCCACCACCCACGCGAAGAGCGCGTTCAGTGCCTGGTGCCGTCCCGGCAGCGGGAGCTGCACCTCGTGGCCCCCCAGCCGCACGCGGGGGCGCGCCAGGGCGTCGTGGGAGAGCACCTCCGGCGTGCGGTCCGCGCCGTCCCAGCCCACCGAGATGGCGCGGCGCGCGACCCGTCGCGCCCCGGCGGCGAGCGAGGGCGGCTCCACGCCCACCACGGCGAGCGCGACACCCGCCGTGACGGCCACCGTGTCGGCCACGATCGCCTCCAGCGTGCCGTAGCCCTCCAGATGCCCCTCCGTCGCGTTGGTGGCGACGGTGACGTCGGGCTCGACGATCTCGCGGTACCGCGGCAGCTCGCCGGGGATGTTGCCGCCGCCCTCGATGACGAGCGCCTCGACGTCGTCGGGCGCCTCGAGGATCGTCAGCGGAACGCCGACGAGGTTGTTGTTGTTGGCGCGCGTGGCATGGGTGCGCCAGCGGGTGCGGAGCGCCGCCGCCACCATCTCCTTGGTGGTGGTCTTCCCGTTGTTGCCGGTGACGCAGACCACGGGTCCGGTCAGCGTCCGGCGCCGCGCGCGGGCGAGGTCGCCGTAGGCGCGGAGCGTGTCGTCCACCTCGATCAGCTCGAGCCCCGGCACGGGCGGCGTGCCGCGGCGCACCACCGCCGCGACGGCTCCACGGTCGCGCGCCGTCGCGAGGTACGCATGCCCGTCGAACCGCTCGCCCACGAGCGCCACGAACAGCTCGCCCGGGCCGATCGTCCGGGTGTCGGTGGAGACACCGCCGAACGCCGCCGCGCGGGGCGCGTCGAGCAGCCCGAGGGCGTCCTGCACCTGCCCGGCCGTGAAGCGGGTCATCGCGCCCCCAGCGCCTCGCGCACGATGGCGCGCTCGTCGAACGGATGCTTCGTGGTGCCGATGATCTGGTAGGTCTCGTGCCCCTTCCCCGCGAGGAGGACGGTGTCGCCGGGGTGCGCCGTGTCGAGCGCGGTCGCGATGGCGAGGCGGCGGTCGCTGATGCGCAGCCGCTGGCCGTCGTTGCCCATGCCGGCCATGATGTCGTCGAGGATGCCCTCGGGGTCCTCGGTGCGCGGGTTGTCGGAGGTGACGACCGCGAGATCCGACAGCTCCGACGCGATGCGTCCCATGAGGGGGCGCTTGCCGCGGTCCCGGTCGCCGCCGCAACCGAAGAGCACGATCAGCCGGCCACGGGTGAGCGGCCGGAGCGTCCTGAGCGCGCGCTCGAGCGCATCGGGCGTGTGCGCGTAGTCGCGCAGCACGGCGCACGGCCGCTCGCTCACCACTTCCATGCGACCCGGCACCTGCGGCGCCTCGCTCAGCCGCTCGGCGACGCGCGCCAGCGGCTCGCCGAGACCGAGTGCCGTCGCCGCGGCCGCAAGCGCGTTCTCGATGTTGAAGTCGCCCAGCAGCGGCAGGCGGACGTCGGCGGTGCCGAAGCGTCCCTCCAGGGTGAAGCGGCTGCCGAGCGCGTCGAGCTCCTCGTGCACGGCACGCACGTCGGCGTCGGGCGCACGTCGGCCGAACGTCACCCGTGGGCGGTGCGCCGGGAGGTCGCACCACGCCGGCTCGTCGGCGTTCACCACCTCGACCCCGCCCGCCCGCAGCAGCGTGCTCAGCTTCAGCTTGGCCGCGAGGTACGCCTCCATGGTGCCGTGGTAGTCGAGGTGGTCGCGCGTGAAGTTGGTGTAGACGCCCGCCGCGAAGCCCAGCCCGTCGAGCCGACCCTGGTCGAGGCTGTGCGACGACGTCTCCATCGCCACGTGCGTGCAGCCGCGCGCCACGAGTGCCGCGAGCGTGGCCTGCAGGTCCACGGGCCCCGGCGTGGTGAGGCTGCCTGCCGTCGAGGGCACGTCGTGGCCCGCGCCATCGAAGGCGCCGAGCGTGCCGATGCTGCCGGCCGTGCCGGCAGCGTTGAAGAGGTGGCGGACGAGCGCCGTGGTGGTGGTCTTGCCGTTGGTGCCCGTGATCCCGACGAGCACGAGCGATGCGGCCGGATCGCCATGCCATGCCTTCGCCAACTCGATGGCCGCGCGACGCGCGTCGGTCACGAC
>DASUOW010000131.1:0-5898 GCA_036276435.1 Gemmatimonadales bacterium | reverse complement strand
CCCTGGGCTCTTTTGGGACTCGTGAAACGGGTCAAGTCAAGACAGACTCGGAACATACAGGGAGAGGATAGCGTGGGTCAAGAGACGCTCGCCGGCCCCACCTCGAGCAGCAGTTGGCCCTTCTCCACCGTCGCGCCGGCCATGGCCCGCACCGCCATCACGACCCCGGTGCCAGTCGCCTTGAGTTCGTTCTCCATCTTCATCGCCTCGAGCACGACAAGTCCTTGTCCGGTGGCCACTTGGTCCCCCTCCGCGACCAGCACCCGGACCACGAGGCCCGGCATCGGCGCCTTGAGCGCCTGGCCGGAGGGTGCTGCCCCCGGACCCACCAGCTGCTGCACGTGATGGGTCCGCTCGTCCACGACCGCCACGTCGTACCGGCTGCCGCGCACGCCGGCGACCCACCGGCCGGGGCCGTCCGACTCGAGCGACAGCGTGAAGGCCCGGCCGTCGATCATGACCTGCTGGAGCGGCGTGCCGATCACCGGCTCCCGGTGCACCACCGAGACGACGCCGTCGATCGTCACCCGATCGCCGTCGAGCTGGACCTCGACGGTCCGCTCACCCACCGTGACGAAGTACTTCACGTGCGCTCCATGACGGCCACGGTCTCCACGTGCGCCGTCTGCGGAAAGAGGTCGAAGGCGCGCGCATGGACGAGCCGGTAGCGGTCGCCGAGGCGCGCGAGATCCCGTGCGAGCGTGGCCGGGTCGCAGCTGACGTAGACGAGCCGCGCGGGCCGGTGCGCGGCGATCGCGTCGACCACCCGCGGCTCCATGCCGGCACGCGGCGGGTTCGTGAGCACGAGCGCCGGCGGCTTGAGGCGGTCCATCGCGTCCTCGACCCGCGCCGCGAGCCGCCGCGGCCCGTCGGGCCCGCGCGCCACGGCGACCTGCACCGCGTGCTTGTCCCACTCCACGCTCTCGACGGTGGCGCCCCGCGCGGCGAGCGCCGCCGTGGCCTCGCCGATGCCGGCGTACAGGTCCCATACGTGCCGACCGTCCACGTCGCCCAGCTGCTCCAGCGCGTGCGCCCGCAGGCGATCGCCCATGGCGGGGTTCACCTGCTCGAACGCCGCCGCCGGGAAGAGGTCGGTGCCGCCGCCCACGACGCGCGCGGCCCCGCGTTCCGGCTGCCACCATACCGTGGCCGGGCGCCCATCGGCCGCGAGGCGCTGCGCCAGTTCGCGGCCCTTCGTCCAGGCGTCGTCGCCCTTCGCGCGCAGGAGCACGTGCTCCCCGCCGCCGCGCTCGATGCGGAGCGTGAGGCCGTCGAACACGGCCGGCAGCAGGCTCCGGTGCCGCCGCACCACGCGCCAGAGCGCCACCAGCCGCTCGTCGGCGATCAGGCACGTGTCGAGCTCGAAGATGCTGCCCGGCGCCCCGAGCCGGTGGAACCCGATGCGGTCGCCACGCTCGGCGCGATGCAGCGTGATGCGCGCGCGGTAGTGCCACGCGGCCGGCGCCGACTCGAGCTCGGGATCGACGAGGTCGAACTTGCCGAGGCGGCGGAGCGCGTCGCCCACGATGGCGCGCTTCGCCGCTTCCTGGGCCGGCACCGCGAGATGCTGCAGCTGGCACCCGCCGCAGCCGTCGCGCACGTAGTGCGGGCAGGGCGGCACCACGCGCTCGGCCGCGTGCTCGACGATGTCGGCGATGCGCGCCCGGGCGAAACGCTTGTGCAGCTGCACGTCCCTCAGCGTCACGACGTCGCCAGGCGCGCTGCGCGGCACGAACACCGTGCGACCGTCCGGCAACCGCCCCACCCCATCGCCGCCCGCCGCGATCCGCTCGATGCGGACCGGCTCAGCGAATGCCGTCACGCCGCGCCGCCTGCAGCCAGGCCGACTCCCCGCCGTTCGCGTGGTCATTCGGCGGCGGCGCGCGGCGGCTGCGGGCCGCGTCCTCCGCCAGCACCGCGGCGATGACGACGTCGCGCGCGAGCGCGGGGTCGTCCTCGAGCGTCAGCAGCTCGGGCCGGCGATCGAGAAACTGGATGTCGATCTCCCCCTCGCAGAACGCCGCGTCGGCGAACAGCCGGCGATGGAACGCCTGGTTGGTGGCGATGCCCGCCACCTGCAGCTCGTCGAGCGCGCGCCGCATGCGGCCGATGGCCTGCGGGCGCGTGGGCGCCCAGACGATGAGCTTCGCGAGGAGCGAGTCGTAGAACAGCGTCACCTCGCTGCCCACCTCCACGCCGCTGTCCCAGCGCACGCCGGGCCCGTTCGGCGCCCGGAGGTGGTTGATGCGCCCGGTCGCGGGCAGGAAGCCCGCCGCCGGGTCCTCCGCGGTGATGCGGCACTCGATGGCCCAGCCCCGCGGGTGCAGGAAGGTGTTGGGGATCGACATCGGCTCGCCGCGCGCGATGCGGAGCTGCTCCCGCACGAGGTCCACCCCGTACACGAGTTCGGTGACGGGGTGCTCCACCTGGATGCGCGTGTTCATCTCGAGGAAGTAGAACGCGCCGTCCGCCGCGAGCAGGAACTCGCACGTGCCCGCCCCGCGGTACCCCACCGCCTCGGCCGCGGCGACGGCGGCCGCGCCCATCCATTCGCGCAGCTCGGGGGTCACGGCCACCGACGGCGCCTCCTCGACGAGCTTCTGGTGGCGCCGCTGCACCGAGCACTCGCGCTCGCCGATGTGGATGGTGCGCTCGTGATCGGCGAGCACCTGGATCTCCACGTGGCGCGGGCGCTCGACGAACTTCTCGAGGTACACGGCCGGATCGCCGAACGCCTTGAGCGCCTCGGACGCGGCCGTCTCCAGCGCGCCCCGCAGCTCGCCCGGCGCGCGCACCACGCGCATGCCCTTCCCCCCGCCGCCCGCGGTCGCCTTCACCATCAGCGGGAACCCGACCTCCTCGGCGACGACGCGCGCCGCCGCGAGGTCGACCACCGGCGCGGTGGCGCCGGGCACGATCGGCACGCCCGCCGCCCGCATGCGCTGGCGGGCCTCCGTCTTGTCGCCCATCGCGCGGATGGCCGACGGCGGCGGGCCGATCCAGACGAGGCCCGCCTGCTCCACCGCATCGGCGAACGCGGCGCGCTCGGCGAGGAACCCGTAGCCCGGGTGGATCGCCGTGGCGCCCGACTGCGCGGCGGCGTCGAGGAGCCGCGGCATGTTCAGGTAGCTCTCCGCTGCGGGGGCGGGACCGAGGCGCACGGCGGCGTCGGCGGCGCGCACGTGCGGGCTGGCGCGATCGGCGTCGGAATAGACGGCGACGGCCTCGAGGCCCTCCTCGTGGCACGCGCGGATCACCCGCAGCGCGATCTCGCCGCGGTTGGCGATGAGGACTTTCATCTGGGGAGTGGCCGGCGACGGCGCGCGTCGCGCAGCGGCATGGTCAGGGGCGGCAGGCGGCCGGCGGCGCGCCGGTGAAGACGGCCGTCAGCGCCGGGCAGAGCTGCGGGTTGAAGTGCGCCGCGCGCTCGTACACCTCGCGCGTGGCGACGACCCACTCGGACTGGCCCGCGCGCTCCTCCTCGAGGAATGCCGTGAACGACAGCGCGGCGTCACGGGGCGTCTCGCCGCGGCTCAGGCGGACGAGACGGCTGGCACGCCACGTCATGACGGGCACCGCGGCGCTGTCGGCCGACGGCGTGATGCAGACCGGCCGGCGCGACGCGGCCGCCTCGATGGCGTCGCGGAGCGGCAGGCGCGGATCGACGTTGAGCAGCTTGGCGGTGCGCCCGCGATACGTCTCGTCGGTGACGTAGAGGTCGGGGCGCACCGGCACGACGGGCTCCTTCGACGTGCGCTGCAGCGCGGCATACCACGCCGAGAGCGTCTCGGTGTCGCCCCCGGTGACGAGGATGCCGCCGCTCGGGCACGAGGCGAGCAGGTTCTCGCCCAGCTCGCGCATCGCCGGCGGCAGCAGCGGCAGGCCGCGCGACACGAACACCCGCTGCGTGGCCACCCAGCCCGAGTCCTCGTACATGAGGGTGGCGCGCTCCATCTCCACCATGCCGCGGAACACCGCCCCCGAGTCGCGCACGAAGCGGCCCGCCATCTCGAGCGAGGCGCCGGCGAACTCCAGGAAGAGCGCGGCATCGGGCTCGCCGGCGTGGTGTGCGTGCCACTCGCGGGCATCGAGCAGGTAGATGCGGCCCATCTGCAGCCAGGCGCGTCCGTCCTCGTGCGCGATGGCGAGATACCGGCCGAGCATGTCGGTGGCCACGCGGCGCTCGCCCTGGCGGATGAGCGCCGAGGCGCGGGGAGCCATCAGCGGATCGATGGCCCCGCCCTGCGCGGCCAGCGGCGCCGCCGTCGCGAGGAGCGACAGGAGGGCGCCGAGCCCACGCCATGCACCGGGTCGGGAGGTCACAACTCCAAGCATCCCATAATCATGCCACGGCCCCCCCGACTTGGCCAGAGGGGCAGCCCAGGGGGGTCAGAGGGGGAGGTTGCCATGCTTCCGGGGCGGGTTGCGGTCCCGCTTGGTCCGGAGCGTCCGGAGAGCATCGACGAGGCGCACCCGCGTCTCCCGCGGATCGATGACGTCATCCACGTATCCGCGTGCCGCCGCCGCGTACGGGTGCGCGAACCGCGCCTGGTACTCGGCCGTGAACTGCGCCAGCGCGGCCGCCGGGTCCGCGGCCTTGGCGATCTGCTCCTTGAACAGGATCTCCACCGCGCCCTTGGCGCCCATGACCGCGATCTCGGCGGTGGGCCAGGCGAGGTTGAGGTCGCCGCGGATGTGCTTCGAGCTCATCACGTCGTAGGCGCCACCGTACGCCTTGCGGGTGATGACGGTGACCTTCGGGACCGTCGCCTCGCAGTAGGCGTACAGCAGCTTGGCGCCGTGCCGGATGATGCCGCCGTGCTCCTGCGCCACCCCCGGCAGGAAGCCGGGCACGTCCACGAACGTCACCAGCGGAATGTTGAAGCAGTCGCAGAAGCGGATGAAGCGCGCCGCCTTGGTGGAGGCGCTGATGTCGAGCACGCCCGCGAGGGCCGCCGGCTGGTTGGCGATGATGCCCGCCGGCCGGCCACCGAAGCGCGCGAAGCCCACGATGATGTTGTCGGCGTAGCCCTGCTGCACTTCGAGGAAGCGGCCGTCGTCGACGACGCGGCGGAGCACGTCGTGCATGTCGTAGGGCTTCGTGGGATGCTCGGGCACGATGTCGAGCAGCGCCTCGTCCGCACGGTCCTCGGGGTCGTCGGTGGGACGCACCGGCGGCTCGTCGAGGTTGTTCGACGGGATGTAGCCGAGCAGCTCGCGCACGGCGAGCAGGCAGGCCGGCTCCGAGTCGTGGGTGAAGTGCGAGATGCCGGAGACGGTGCCGTGCACGTCGGCGCCGCCGAGGTCGTCGAAGCTCACCTCCTCGTGCGTCACCGTCTTCACCACGTTCGGGCCGGTCACGAACATGTAGCTCACGCCGCGCACCATGAAGATGAAGTCGGTGATCGCGGGGCTGTAGACGGCGCCGCCGGCGCAGGGCCCCAGGATCACCGAGAGCTGCGGCACGACGCCCGAGGCGAGGGTGTTGCGCAGGAAGATGTCGGCGTAGCCGCCGAGCGACGCGACGCCCTCCTGGATGCGGGCACCGCCCGAGTCGTTGAGCCCCACCACCGGCGCCCCGTTCCGCATCGCGAGGTCCATCACCTTGCAGATCTTCTCGGCGTGCGCCTCGCTGAGCGAGCCGCCGAAGACGGTGAAGTCCTGCGAGAAGACGTAGACGAGCCGGCCCTCCACGCGTCCGTAGCCGGTCACCACACCGTCGCCCGGAATGAGCTGGTCGGCGAGGCCGAAGTCGGTGGCGCGGTGGGTGACGAACCGGTCGAGCTCGACGAAGCTGCCCTCGTCCAGCAACAGGTCGAGGCGCTCGCGCGCCGTGAGCTTGCCCTTCTTGTGCTGCTGTGCCACCCGCGCGGGCCCCCCGCCCTGCTCGGCGAGAGA
>DASUOW010000130.1:0-4435 GCA_036276435.1 Gemmatimonadales bacterium | reverse complement strand
TGGTGCCGGCGCCGGCGAACGCGAGCAGCTGGAACGGGCTCGTCGTCGACCGGTGCAGCAGCGCTTCGGCGCGCAGGCCGAACGCCGCCCGACCGGGGGCCGACGCGTGGTCCACCAGGGCGCCCGTCGCCACCGCGCCCCACCGGCCGCGCCGCAGGGCCACGCTCGTGGCCCAGACCGTCCCGCCGCCGAGCGCATCGCCCGGAAAGGCCACCTCGAGCGCCGCGCCCACGCCTGTCGGCTCCCCGGAGGCCACGATGGGCAGGCCGCGCACCTGCGCCTGCCCGGGACCCGCCGCGAGCGACAGCAGCACTCCCGCGAGTGCCCGGCGCCTCATGTGACGCGGGCCCGGGCGCATTCCGCGTCCGGGCCCGTGCCGCGACGTGCGGTGCGCCTCAGCGCACCCAGACGAGGCCGATCGCCACGCCGTCGATGTCGCCGATGCCACCGCTCACGCGCACGTCGAAGTTCCCGCCGAACCGGATGTCCACGCCGAGGCCGAGGGACACGTCGATCGCGGAATCCTGGCCCGACTGGAAGCGCGGGGCGATCACCGGGTGGATGTACGGCACGAAGCTCGTCTTCGAGCCCTCGAGGTCGATCCGCCGCCCCAGCGAGATGCCCACCGGCACCCAGAGCACGTCGTCACCCTCGCCCAGGATCGTGCCGGCCCCGATGGTGAACGCGCCGTCGAGCGGGAACTTCTCGCTCGCGGTGATGACGCGGCTGCGCAGCGAGCCGCCGAGCGTGGCGGCGCCGTCGCCGTCGCGATCGAGGTAGCCGCCGTTCACGATGATGTCGTAGGCGCCGAACCCGAACCCGTACTCGCCCTCGAGCGCCCAGCTCCCCGTCTCGGGATCGGAGAACATGACGCCGAACTCCATCTGCTCGAACGCGCGGTAGGGCGCCATGAACACCGGCGTGCCCGTCTCCTGTGCGGCGAGCGGCGCGGCCACGAGCGCCAGCGCCAGCGCGAGCAGGCCCCTACGCATTGGCCGCCTCGACGGTCACCTTTTCCGCCACCACGCGCACGCGGTCGGCCACGACCTGCAGGAACCCGCCCTTCACCCGGAACGACTTCGTGGTGCCGGCGTGGCGCACCTTGAGGCTGCCCTCGCCCAGGAGCGTCATGAACGGCGCGTGCTTCGGCAGGATGCCCACCTGCCCGTCGAAGGCGGGCGCGGTGACCGCGTCCGCCTCGCCATCGAACATCGCCGCCTCGGGCGAGATGACCGTGACGCGCATCAGGAGGCCTGCAGCTTCTTGGCCTTCTCGACCGCTTCCTCGATGCCGCCGACCATGTAGAACGCCTGCTCCGGCAGGTGGTCGTACTCGCCCGACAGCACCTTCTCGAAGCTCTCGACTGTGTCGGCGAGCTTCACGTACTTGCCCGGGAAGCCGGTGAACTGCTCGGCCACGTGGAACGGCTGCGACAGGAAGCGCTGCAGGCGACGCGCGCGGCTGACGACGAGCTTGTCGTCTTCCGAGAGCTCGTCCATGCCGAGGATCGCGATGATGTCCTGGAGCGCCTTGTAACGCTGCAGGGTGAGCTGCACGCCGACGGCCACGTTGTAGTGCCGCTCGCCGATGTACTGCGCGTCGAGGATGCGGCTCGAGCTGTCGAGCGGGTCCACGGCGGGATAGATGCCCAGCTCGGCGATGGCGCGGCTGAGCACCACCGTCGCGTCGAGGTGCGCGAACGCCGTCGCCGGCGCCGGGTCGGTCAGGTCGTCGGCGGGCACGTAGATGGCCTGCACCGACGTGATCGAGCCCTTGTTGGTCGAGGTGATGCGCTCCTGCAGGTCGCCCATCTCGGTGGCCAGCGTCGGCTGGTAGCCCACCGCGCTCGGCATGCGGCCGAGGAGCGCCGACACCTCCGAGCCCGCCTGCGTGAAGCGGAAGATGTTGTCGATGAACAGCAGCACGTCCTGGCCCTCGACGTCGCGGAAGTACTCGGCGATCGTCAGGCCGGAGAGGCCGACGCGCAGGCGCGCGCCCGGCGGCTCGTTCATCTGGCCGTACACCAGCGCGACCGAGTCGAGCACCTTCGCCTCGTGGAACTCGAGGTAGAGGTCGTTGCCCTCGCGCGTCCGCTCGCCCACGCCGCAGAAGACCGACTTGCCGCCGTGGCCCTTCTGCACGTTGTTGATGAGCTCCTGGATGATGACCGTCTTGCCCACGCCGGCGCCGCCGAAGAGGCCGATCTTGCCGCCCTTCACGAACGGCGCGATCAGGTCGATCACCTTGATGCCCGTCTCGAACACCTCGGTCTTGGGCTCGAGGTCGGTGAACAGCGGCTTGCCGCGGTGGATCGGCCAGCGCTCCACCGACGCGGGGATCGGCTCGCCGCCGTCCACCGGGTCGCCGGTGACGTTGAGGATGCGGCCGAGGGCGGCGTTGCCCACCGGCACCGTGATCGGGCCGCCGGTGTCCTTCACCGCGAGGCCGCGCACCAGGCCGTCGGTGCTCGACATGGCGACGGTGCGGACCTGGTTCTGGCCGATGTGCTGCTGCACCTCGAGCGTCAGGTCGATCTTCACCTGGCCCGAGTCGTCGGCGACGTGCAGCGCGTTGTAGATCTCCGGCAGGTGCTCGGGCTCGAACTCCACGTCGACGACGGCGCCGATGACCTGGACGATCCGTCCGATGTTGGGGGTCGCGGCGGTCAGCGGCGCGGCGCTCTGCTGGCTGGCGGTGGCGGTCATGTCGTGTCCCTGTCCCTGTGAAGTCGGCTCTTCAGCCCTGGAGAGCGGCCGCGCCGCCCACGATCTCGGAGATTTCCTGCGTGATGCCGGCCTGGCGCTGCTTGTTGTACGTGCGGCGCAGCAGGTTCATCAGCTCGGTGGCGTTGTCGGTGGCGCTCTTCATGGCCGTGCGGCGCGCGCCGTGCTCGCTCGCGGCGGTCTCGGCGAGGCCGCGGTAGAGCGTGTTCTGCACGTAGAGCGGCAGCAGCTCGGTGAGGATCGCCTCGGCGCTCGGCGCGAGCAGGTAGTCCGGCTTCGGCCCCTTCTTCTCGGGGGCCGGCACCGGCAGCACCGGCGTCGTCGTCGGCGGGGTGGAGAGCGCCGAGCGGTACTGCGCGTGGATGAACTCCACCCGGCCCAGCTCGCCCTTCACGTACGCGTCGATGAGCGGCTTCGCCAGCTCGGCCGCGTGCGCCGCCGTCGGCTTGTCGCCGATGTCCTGGCGGTCGAGCACCGGCTTGCGGCCGATGTAGCGGAAGAAGCCCGCGCCCTTCTTGCCGATGGCGTACAGGTCCACCGTGTAGCCCTCGGCCTCGAGCGCCGTGATGCGCCGGCGCGCTTCCTTGATCAGGTTCGCGTTGAACGCGCCGGCCAGGCCGCGGTTCGACGTGGCCAGGATCAGCGCGGCGCGGGCGGGCCCGCCCTTCGACGGCGGCGCCGCCTGGCGCAGCAGCGGGAAGCGCTCGACCAGCTCGGGCGTCACGAGGTCGCCCAGCACCTCGCGGAGCGCCTCGGCGTACGGCCGCGCGGCGTTCACGCGATCGGTGGCCCGCTTCAGCTTCGAGGCGGACACCAGCTCCATCGTCTTCGTGATCCGGCGCGTGTTCTGGACGGTGCGGATCCGTCGCAGCAGCGCTCGACTCGCCTTGGCCATCGGCCGCTCAGCCCGCGATGAAGGTGGGCTTGAACTTCTCGATGGCGCCCTTGAGGCGCGCATTCAGGTCGTCGTTCAGCGCCTTCTTGGTGCGCACCTCGTCGAGGACGTCCGACGCCTTCGCCTCGAGGTAGGCGAGCATGTCCTTCTCCCACTTCCGGATCTGCTCCACCGGGACGTCGTCGGCGAGGCCGTTCGACACCGCGAAGATGCCCGCCACCTGCTTCTCGACCGGCACCGGCGCGTACTGCGGCTGCTTCAGCAGCTCCACCAGGCGGGCGCCGCGCGCCAGCTGGCGCTGCGTCACCGCGTCGAGGTCCGAGCCGAACTGCGCGAACGCGGCGAGCTCGCGGTACTGCGCCAGCGAGAGGCGCAGCGGGCCGGCCACCTGCTTCATCGCCTTGATCTGCGCGTTGCCGCCCACGCGGCTCACGCTGATGCCGACGTCGACGGCGGGACGGACGTTCGAGAAGAACAGGTCGGCCGTCAGGAAGATCTGGCCGTCGGTGATCGAGATCACGTTGGTCGGGATGTACGCCGACACGTCGCCGGCCTGGGTCTCGATGATCGGCAGCGCCGTCAGCGAGCCGCCCGGCACCTTCACGCGCGGGTCGAGCTTCGCCTTCTCGGGATCGGTGGAGATCTTCGCGGCGCGCTCGAGCAGGCGGCTGTGCAGGTAGAACACGTCGCCCGGGAACGCCTCGCGGCCCGGCGGACGGCGGAGCACCAGCGACATCTGGCGGTACGCCACGGCCTGCTTGGAGAGGTCGTCGTAGACGCAGAGCGTCGCCTTCCCCTTGCCGTTCTCGTCCTTGGT
>DASUOW010000129.1:0-2510 GCA_036276435.1 Gemmatimonadales bacterium | reverse complement strand
GTGGTCCAGATGCGCTCGTCCTGCGCGAGCGGCCGCAGCGGCTCGCGGTGTGCCTCGAGGAGCGGCTCGAGCCGGACCACGCGACCCACGAGCGTAGGGGCAACGAACGGCAGGGAGGCCACGTCAGTCGTCTGCCGGCCGCACGCGCCGATGGCGTGCGTCCTGTACCAGGTTCCGCTCGGTGTAGTCGAGCCGCTCCTCGGCCTCCAGCAGCCGTCCCTCGACCTGCTCGAGCGCGTCGAGACGCTGCTGCAGGTGCTCGGTGAGCTGGCGCTGCCGCTCGAGCATGCGCTCGTGCCGGTGCAGCGCCAGGATGCCGATCCACACGGCGCCCGTCACGCCGCCCGTCAGGAGCGCCCAGATGATGATCTCGGGTCCCACGTCATCCCTGCCTTTCTGCCAGCTTCCGGACGGTGGTGATGTTGCGCATCGTCATCGGCCCGCCGAGCGCCTTCTCGAGCGCGCCGCCCGACAGCTTCGACTCGCTGATCCGCCCGCGCCGGAGCCACCACAGCTCGCGACCGACCACCTCGAGGTCGTCTCCGGGCGTCCGCAGCGCCGTGACACGCGCACGCGCCGCGGCATCGGGTGCCGCCTTGAGGAAGCCCACGAGCACCGATTCGCCCGTCCCCGCGGACATCGCCTCGGATCCTGCGATGGCTGCGGTCTCGCTCGATGTACGCACGAACGTCGTCACCTCGAACCCGAGCGCCTTGGCGAGCGCCTGCTCGATGCGCCGCTCCAGCGCGTCCGGCTGCTGGCGCCCCGGCGTGAACCGCACGTTCCCGCTGGCGATGAGCGTCGTGACGTCACGAAAGCCCAGGTCAGTGAACAGCTGCCGCAGGCGCTCCATCTTCACCACGCGCCCGCCGACGTTGATCGCGCGCAGGAACGCGACGTGGCTCACCGCGCCGGCCTGCCGAGGTCCTCGAAGCGCACGTTCTGGATGGCGTACGCCCGCCAGTCCCGGTGGTCGAAGTGCCACCACTCGTTGCTCGCCACCGAGAACCCCTCGCGCTCCATCGCCGAGCGCAGCAGGTCGCGCCGCGCGCGCTCCTCCGCCGTGCCGCCCGCGTAGGTGGGATAGGCGCGCTCCGAGAACTCGTCATAGGTGCTCGGCATGGTGACGGGCTTGCCCGACTTCAGGTCGTACATCGACAGGTCCACCGCCGCGCCGCGGTTGTGCTTCGAGCCCTTCGACGGGTCGGCGACGAAGGCGTGCTTGTCGGCCGGCGTGGCGTCCCAGAAGATCCGCGTCACGTACCAGGGACGATAGGCGTCGTGGATCAGCAGCCCGTAGCCGTGCGCGGCGAGTGCGCGATGCGCGCGCAGCACCGCTTCGGCCGCGGGCCGTTGGAGGAAGGCGCGCGCCTGGGTGTAGACCGGCGTGCCGAGGAAGTTGCGGTCGCCGGCATAGCGGATGTCGAGATGGATCGTCGAGTCGAGCGGCGCGAGTTCCACGAGGTCGGGCGCGCGGAACGGTCCCACCTCGGCGGGCGGCGACGCGCGCAGCGCCTCCTCCCGCAGTTCCGGCACCGGCCGTACCGGTGTGACGCGGAAGACCGCGGGCGAGGCGCAGCCGAGCAGCCCGAGCAGCAACAGGACACGGCGCATGGGACCTCCGCGACGGGGCGTCAGTCGACGCCCGCCATCTTCGTGATGAAGAGCGCGAACAGCACGAGGAAGAGCAGGCCCTCCCAGCGCGAGATCCGCTTGTCCTGCGTGAGCAGGTAGAACAGCAGCGAGGCGGCCGCGACGAACGGCAGCGCGAAGTGCAGCAGCGCCGGCGGCACCTGGACCCCGCCAAGCGTCCCCGCGGTGCCCACGACGGCGAAGACGTTGAAGATGCACGAGCCCAGGATGTTGCCGACCGCCAGCGCGGCGAGCCCGCGCCGGGCCGCCGTCAGGCTCACCGCGAGCTCGGGCAGCGTCGTGCCGATGGAGAGGATGGTGACCGACGCGACCGCCGGCGAGATGCCGAGTGCCGTGGCCAGTTCGCCGAGCGCCTCAACCGTCCGGTCCCCGCCGACGTAGATCGCGACGCCGGTCGCGAGCAGCACCCCCACGTCTCGCGCCATGCTCCGGCTCTCGTCGGGCAGCGCTTCGGCGTGCGCGGCATCCGCCGAAGTGCTCCGGCCCTCCGCGAGCAGGTAGGCCACGTAGACGGCGTAGCCGGTCAGCAGCAGCAGGCCCTCGACCCGGCTGACGTGCCCGTCGGCCATCGCGGTGCCGAGCGCCACGAGCCCGCCGAGCATGAAGTGCAGGTCGATGAAGAGGTACTGCTCGCCCAGCAGCACCCGGCCACTGGGCACCGCCACGCTAACGGCCCCCAGGATCAGCAGCAGGTTGGCGGCATTGGCGCCCAGCACGTTGCCGGCGACGATCTCGGATTGTCCCGCCCGGACGCTCAGCACCGACGCCACCAGCTCCGGCAGCGAGGTGCCGATCGCCACGATGAAGACGCCCACCACGAAGGCCGACATGCCCAGCCGCAGGCCGATCCGCTCGGC
>DASUOW010000128.1:0-10879 GCA_036276435.1 Gemmatimonadales bacterium | reverse complement strand
CATGGAGGCGATGGTCGAGAGCGCGCTCCGCTCCGCCTCACTGGCCGAGGCGGCCGGCATGCCCCACGACCGCATCGTGCTGAGCGCCAAGGTGTCCGGCGTGCAGGACCTCGTGGATGTCTATCGGATGCTCGCCGCCCGCTGCGACTACCCGCTCCACCTCGGCCTCACCGAGGCGGGCATGGGGAACAAGGGCGTGGTGGCCAGCGCCGCGGCGCTCGCGGTGCTGCTGCAGGAGGGCATCGGCGACACGATCCGCGTCTCGCTCACGCCGGAGCCCAACGGCGACCGGTCGGAGGAGGTGCGCGTCGCGCAGCAGATCCTCCAGTCCATGGAGATCCGCAGCTTCACGCCCCAGGTCACCAGCTGCCCCGGCTGCGGCCGCACCACCAGCACCTTCTTCCAGCAGATGGCGCAGGACATCGAGGGCTACCTGCGCGAGAAGATGCCCGTCTGGCGCACCGACCGCCCCGGCGTCGAGGAGCTGAAGGTGGCCGTCATGGGCTGCGTCGTGAACGGGCCGGGCGAGTCGAAGCACGCCAACATCGGCATCTCGCTGCCGGGCACGTTCGAGGAGCCCAAGGCGCCGGTGTACGTGGACGGCCGCCTGCACGTGACGCTCAAGGGCGAGCGGATCGTGCCGGAGTTCCTCGCCATCCTCGAGGACTACGTCGCCACCCGCTATCAGGCGCGCGAGCCGGCGAGCATTTGAGCCCGGACATCGCGGAGACACTGAGCCAGCGTCCGCTGCTCGCGCTGCCGGTGCTGTTCGGGGCCGGCCTGCTCACCAGCCTGACGCCCTGCATCTACCCGATGATCCCCATCACCGCCGGCCTGCTGGGCGGGGCCGGCGCGGCGGGCCGCTCGCGCGCCGAGCGGCTGCGGATGACGGTGCTCTACGTGCTGGGGCTCGCGAGCGTGTACGCCGCCCTCGGACTCGTGGCGGGCCTGACCGGCTCGCTCTTCGGCGCCATCAGCGCGAACAAGTGGGCGCTGCTCGCCATGGGCAACGTGCTGCTTGTGTCGGGGCTCGCCCTGCTGGACGTCTTCAGCATGCGGGCTTCGTCCGGCCTGCTGGCCTGGGCTTCCCGGTTCGCGGCCGACTCGCCGTGGGGGGCGTTCATGATGGGAGCCACCTCGGGCCTGGTGGCGGCGCCCTGCGGCGCGCCCGCCTTCGCCGCCGTGCTTACATTCGTCGGCGCCACGGGCAGTGCCGTGCTGGGCTTCGCCTACCTGCTCACCTTCTCCCTCGGCATGTCGGCGATCCTGGTGGTGGTGGGCCTGTCGGCCGGTGCGGTGGCGGCGTTGCCGAAGAGTGGACGATGGATGGTGTGGGTGAAGCGGGCCGGGGGCGTGCTGCTCCTCGTCATGGCCCAGTACTACATCTTCAAGGCGGGGCAGAACTCATGATGGGTCGGTGGACGGGCGCGGTGCTGGTGGTGATGCTGGCGGCCGCGGTGCCGGCGGCGGCGCAGGAAGGGATCAAGGTCGGGTCGAAGGCGCCCGCCGTGGTCATCGCCGACCTCGACGGGACGCCCGTCGATCTCGCGCAGTACATCGGCCGCAAGGCCTACGTGCTCGAGTTCTGGGCGACGTGGTGCAGCGTCTGCGAGGAGCTGCTGCCGAAGGTGAAGGCGGCGCGTGCCGCCCATGGCTCGAAGGTGGAATTCTTCGGCGTGAACGTCACCGTCAACCAGACCAAGGAGCGGGTGAGGCGCTACCTCGAGCGGCACGACCCGCCGTTCCGCACCCTCTACGACGAGCAGGGCGTCGCGGCTCGTGCCTACGACGTCCCGATCACGTCGTACATCGTGATCGTGGATGCGCAGGGCAAGGTGGCCTACACCGGCACCGGCGCCGACCAGGACATCGACGCGGCCCTGCGCCGGGTCGCGTCGCGCTGAGTCCGCGTCCATGATGCGCCCGCGCGTCGCCGCGCTGCTGCTCGCGCTGGCGCTGCCGCCGGCCCTCGCCGGCCAGCAGAAGGGACCACCCACGGCCGTCCTCGTCCGCGGTCCCGAGGTCGGTCGCCGGGCGCCCGACTTCAGCCTGCCCTGGGCCACGAAGGACACGATCGGCACCGAGCCGTTCACGCTCTCCCGCACGCTCGGGCAGGTGGTGGTGCTCGCCTTCTATCCCCGCGACTTCACCAAGACGTGCACCGCCGAGTGGCAGGGCCTCGCCGCGAAGCGCGAGTCGCTCTTCGGCCCCGACGTGACGGTGGTGGGCATCAGCATCGATTCCCTCGAGACGCACCAGCGGTTCGCCGCCAGCCTCGAGCTTCCCTACATGCTCCTCAGCGACCCCACGCAGCAGGTGGCGCGGAAGTACGGCGCTGCGGGCGACGACGGCGTGAACCGCCGGGCCCTGTACGTGATCGGAAAGGACGGCAAGGTGAGCTGGCGCGACACGCAGTTCAACGCCATCGACCCGAAGGAATACGAGGCCCTTGGCCGCGCCGTGGCCGAGGCCCGACGCTGATGCGGCGCGTCCTGCTGGCCCTCCTCACGTGTGCCGTGGCCGGTGCCTCCGGCGTCGCGGCGCAGGGCAGCGAGCCCTGGCGGTTCAACGGGCTGCGCGACGGCTACTGCGTGGAGTTCCTCGTGGACTCGGCGAAGATCCGGGGTTTCCTGCCCGACGGCGCGCTGCCCATGCGCGCCGACCGCATGCAGTCCCTCCACCCCGCGATCGCCCGGACCGTGAAGGAGCAGCCGGAGTACGGGAGCTGGACCCCCGCGGCGGCCTGCTTCTACCTGTTCGACGAGGTCGTGGTGGCGGGGCGCCCCATGCCGGCGAGCAAGGCGGCGGGCGAGATGATCGGGTTCGTCAGCTACTCGGCCCGCCTGCTCGAGGATCGCGGCAAGGGCGGGGACGTGCTCGACGCCCTCGTCGCATCCAACTGGAAGGGCATGCGCTCGGCCGACGAGCAGGGGCTCCGCCTCGAGCGCTCCCCGGTCGCCCTCGAGGCCGTGCCGAACAGCGAGAACCGGCGCATCACCGTGAAGGTGGGCGGCACGACCCTCCGCTGGGAGGGCCATGATGCCTCCGACAGCGCGGCGGCGAGCACCCCCATCGAGCGACGCTGGATGGTGCGGGGCGCCGACCGGCGGTACCGGCTGGTCACCATGCGCGTCGCCCCCACCTCGAGCCGCTCGATGATCGGGTCGCTGATCGTCCAGGGTGACGACGACCTGGCCAAGGCGCTGCGCTCGTCGCCGATCCGCTATGTGGGGCCCAACTACCGTGGCGGCAGCGGCGAACTGCGCAACGAAATCGCCAACTGATCCCCAGCGTTTCCACGTTCCTGACGGGCCCGCCACGGCGGGCCCGTCGGCCGTTTGGCGAGCCCTGTCCAACGTTGGAGTGCGCCGGTCCAGGCGGGCCTGAGCGCTTTCACGCGGATTTCGGTGTGCATGGCGGCCGGGTATGCGCCGGAGCGGCCCGCAGGCATGTATTGCGCTGTGGATTGTGTGCACTTTCTGGATTGCGTGGGCAACACGATCCGGTAACGACACTGTCGACACCGCCAAATCCACTTTCGACGGCACCTCCAATACTTCCTGCAAAGCAATTACTTACAAGTTTCACTTAAACTCTTTTCTATTTCGAGACGCGTCGAATGGCAATGCGGATCTCGCAAGGGCCGAGCGCGGAATTCCGGCTTATCCACATGTGGATTGAGGCCCGCTCCAGCACCTTGTTCAACCCTGATTTGGACCGGTTCCGAAACACCGCCGGGCACAATGTCGAAAACTTCTCCACATGCCGTCCGGACGATGTTCATGGTCGGACCGAGCGCCGGGGCGCCGTCGGATTTCGGCACGGCGTACCATGCCGATGCGAGTCGACGAGGGGGTCGTTAAACTGCGGTTTCCGCGCGCCCGCGTGACATCGTTCCGACCATACGAGGACGCTTTGCCGAACGCCGCCGTCCGACGCACGAAGATCGTCGCCACGCTGGGTCCCGCCTGGGAGTCGGACGAGGGAATGCACTCCCTGCTCGATGCCGGCGTGGACGTCGTGCGCATCAATTCCTCCCATGGCACCCCCGAGATCCGGGAGCGCTGGATCCGCCGGCTGCGCGAGGTCATGGAGTCGCGCACGGGCGGCCGCTCGTGCGCCGTGCTGGTGGATCTGCGCGGTCCGCGCATCCGGGTCGGGGCCCTCGCGGCGCCGATCACCCTGACGGCCGGGACCACCGTCACCTTCTCTCCCGAGGCGTCGTCCGCCGCCGACGAGATCCCGACGACGTACGATCACCTGGCGAAGGACGTCTTCCCGGGCGCGAGCATCCTCCTGGACGACGGGCTGCTGGCGGTGGACGTCACCGAGGTGCGCGGCGAGCGGGTCACGGGCCGGGTGCGGCACGGCGGCGTCCTGAAGGCCAACAAGGGCATCAACCTGCCTGGCGTGGACGTGAGCGCCCCGGCCGTGAGCGAGCGGGACGCCGAGGAGGCGGAGCGCGCGGTGGCGGCCGGGGTGGACTTCATCGCCATGTCGTTCGTGCGTCGGAAGGAGGACGTGGAAGCGCTGCGCCGGCTCGTGCCCCGCAACGTGCGCATCATCTCCAAGATCGAGAAGGACACGGCCCTCAAGCACATCCAAGGCATCCTGAAGGCGTCGGACGCGATCATGGTGGCGCGTGGCGACCTGGGCGTGGAACTCCCGTTCGAGGAAGTGCCGCTGGTGCAGAAGCGCCTCATCAAGGAGGCGAACATCCACGGCAAGCCGGTCATCACCGCCACGCAGATGCTCGAGTCCATGATCCAGGCGCCGCGGCCCACCCGGGCCGAGGCGTCGGACGTGGCCAACGCCATCCTCGACGGCACCGACGCCGTGATGCTCTCGGCCGAGACCGCCGTGGGCCAGCACCCCCGCGCCTCGGTGGAGGCGATGGTCCGCATTGCGCGTGAGATCGAGAGCCAGCGGCGCACCCGGAGCCCCGCCTTCGACCTCGCCGTGGGCCGGAAGGTCGAGGAGGGCGAGCGCTGGCTTGCCGGCGGCGCCGAGGACCGTCCGGCACGGACCGAGGCGGCGATCGCCGTGGCCGTGAACGCCGCCGCCGAGGTGCTCGGCGCGCCGCTGATCGTCTGCTTCACGAGCAGCGGCTTCACTGCGCGCACCGTCGCCTCCTATCGTCCGTCGGTGCCGATCCTGGCCGTGACGCCGGAGCCCGACACCTTCCGCCAGCTCTCGCTCGTCTGGGGCGTGGTCCCGATGCTGGTGGACCACTTCCCCTCGTACGACGCCATGATCGCGGTGGCGCGCCAGAAGCTGCTGTCGCTCAAGCTCGCCTCCCCGGGCGACCGCGTCGTGGTGACCGCCGGCGTGCCGTTCGACACCCCGGGCACCACCAACCTGCTGAAGATCGAGGCGGTGTGAGCGGGGTGCGCCTCACCTTTCTGGGCACCGGCACCTCGTTCGGCGTGCCGCAGGTGGGCTGCGACTGCGCGGTCTGCCGTTCCACCGACCCTCGGGACCGGCGCACCCGCACCGGCGCGCTGGTCGACGTGGACGGCGCCACGCTGCTCATCGACACGCCGCCCGAGCTCAGGCTGCAGCTCGTGGGCGCGCAGCGCGGCCACGTCGACGCCGTGCTCTACACCCATGAGCACGCCGACCACATCGCCGGCATCGACGACCTGCGCATCTTCTCGGTGAAGGGCCGGCGCGCGCTGCCGCTGTACGGGCCGCCGGAGGCGATGGCCCAGCTGCGGGAGTCGTTCCGCTACATCTTCGACGACGCGGTGCAGGCGTACGAGGGCACCTCGAAGCCCACGCTGGTGCCGCACGTGCTCGAGCCGGGCGTGCCCGTCGAGATCGCCGGCGTGGGCGTGCTGCCGCTGGCGTTCCGGCACGGCCATGCGCGCGTGTACGGCTACCGCATCGGCGACGTGGCGTACATCACCGACGTCAAGGAAGTGCCCGACGCCGAGCGGGCGCAGTTGCAGGGACTGAAGGTCCTCGTGCTCAACGCCCTGTGGTGGCGCCCGCACCCCACGCACCTCAGCATCGGCGAGGCGGTGGAGACGGCGCGCGCGCTCGGGGCGGAACGCACCTTCCTCACCCACCTGAGCCACGAGACGGGGCATGCCGAGCTCGCCGCGCAGCTGCCCGAGGGCGTGTCTCCCGCCTACGACGGCCTCGTCGTGGAGGTCTGAGCGATGATCCGCTACCAGTACGGCCGCATGCTGCAGGACGGACTCGACGGCGCGCACGGCCTCTCGCGCGCCCACCTCGCCGGCCTCGTGCAGCGCTTCGGGGCGGTGCAGGACGAGGTCCGCGCGCGCCGCGGCCAGGGGGAGTACGGCTTCTACGGACTCGCCGAACAGGCCGAGACGGTGCGCGGCATCACGCAGTTCGCCGGCGGGGCGGGGCAGGCGTTCAGCCACGTCCTCGTGCTCGGCATCGGCGGCTCGGCGCTCGGCACGCGCGCGCTGCTGAATGCGCTGCGGGCGCCCGCCTGGAACGAGCTCGACGACGAGGGCCGCGAGTTCTACCCGAAGATCACCATCCTCGAGAACGTCGATCCGTCCACGGTGCGCGCGGCGCTCCGGCGCATCGACCCGCGGAAGGTGCTCGTCAACGTCGTGAGCAAGTCCGGCGGCACCGCCGAGACGATGGCGCAGTACCTCGTCGTGCGCGCGTGGCTCGAGGAGGCGCTCGGGCCGGCGGTGCACCGGCATCTCGTCTTCACCACCGATCCCGTGAAGGGTGCGCTGCGCGAGATCGCCACGCGCGAGGGCATCGCGACGCTCGAGGTGCCGCCCGAGGTGGGCGGTCGGTTCAGCGTGCTGTCGCCGGTGGGGCTGCTGCCGGCCGCGCTGATCGGCGTGGACGTGCTCAAGCTGGTCGCGGGCGCGAAGCGCGCCCTCGAGCGCGCCGAGACGAACGACCTGCTGCAGCATCCCGCCGCGCTCTACGCCGGCCTGCACTGGGCCGCCGACACCCATCTGGGCGCGCGCATCAACGTGCTCATGCCGTACACCGACCGCCTCCGGGATTTCGCCGAGTGGTACCGGCAGCTCTGGGCAGAGAGCCTGGGCAAGCGCGTCGACCGGCGCGGCGCGGAGGTCTTCGCGGGCCCCACGCCCGTGGCGGCCGTGGGGGCCACCGACCAGCACAGTCAGGTGCAGCTCTTCATGGAAGGGCCGTTCGACAAGGTGATCACCCTCGTGCGCGTGGAGCGCCACGGCGAGGACATCACCATCCCGGCACGCTCCGACCTGCCGGCCGATGCGGCGTACCTGCCCGGGCACACGCTTGGCGGCCTGCTGAACGCCGAGTGCGATGCGACGGCCGGCGCGCTCGCGCGCATGGGACGCATGCACGCCACGCTGCACGTGCCGGAGATCGACGACGAGACGGTGGGCGAGCTGCTCATGTTCTTCCAGCTCGCCACGGGGTACGCGGGAGCGTGGTACGGCGTGAATCCGTTCGACCAGCCGGGCGTCGAGCTCGGCAAGCGGCTCACCTTCGCCGCCATGGGGCGCGCGGGGTACACCGAGGAGCCGCCACCGCCGCTCAGTCCGGCCGACGAGGCGTGACGCCTCGGCTGGCGGCGTCCGCCGTGCCGCCCTACATTGCACGCGGGAGCGCGGTCTAAGTCGCTCGGGGACAAGATGTTCGCATTCATCCGGGCCGCGCGTGCGGTCCGTTCGCGGGAGGGATCGATGGGACGCAATGGGGATCGCGAGGTCGTGTACGTGGAGCGGGGCGGCGACGCCTCCGCCAAGTGGTTCCTCTGGGGCGCGCTGCTCGGCGCCGGGGTCGCGCTGTTCTACGCGCCCACCACCGGGGAGCAGACCCGCCGCTCGGTGCAGCGCCGGCTGCGCAAGCTGCGCGCGATGGCCGAGGAGAAGCTCGATGAGCTCGGCGAGACGATCGGCGCCGGCAAGCAGAAGGTCGTCGACGAGTTCGAGGATGCGGCGATGGACGCCGGTGACGCCGTCGAGGAGGGCCTCGAGTCGGCCCGCTCGGCCGTCGAGCGCCGGCTCGAGGCCGCCCGCGCGCGCCGTCGCGCCGCCCGGCTCGCCGAGGAGCTCGATGACGGGGACGAGTTGGAGGAGTCGGGCGCCTGACCCTCGCGGACCGCGTCCGCGCCTGGCCCCGCTCGGCGGGGCGCTTCCTCCTGCGGACGCTCGAGGCCGCGGACGAGAGCAACGTGCCGTTCCTCGCGAGCGCGCTGAGCTTCGACGCGTTGCTCGCGATCGTGCCGTTCGTGCTGCTGGTGCTGGTGGGCTTCACGCTCCTCGTGCACGTGCCGGGCAGCGAGGGCACGTTCGATCCCGAGGCGCTGTTCCATCGCTTCCTCCCCCGGCACGACACCACGCCCGGGCTCGACCCGCTCGAGCCCATCGAGCGGCTGCTCGCCTCCATCCTCCGCAATCGCGAGAGCGTGTCGCTCGTCGCGGGCCCGACGTTCCTCTGGTTCAGCTCGCGCCTCTTCGCGAGCATGCGCAACTCGCTGAGCTTCGTCTACGACACCCAGGCCGAGCCGGCGCAGCAGCGCGGCATCGTCGCCACGTTCGTGCGCAACAAGGCGCGCGACATCATGGTGGCGCTGGTGGTGGTGGTGCTCTTCCTGTCCAACACGCTGCTGAGCGCGGGCATCGCGCTGCTCCGCACGCAGGGTGAGTCGCTGGGCCCCCCATGGAGCCTGCTGGTCGGGCACTTCGGCCGGCTCCTGACCTTCGCGCTCGCGCTCGCGTTCTCGGTGGCGCTCTTCTACGTGGTCTACCGGTTCGCGGCGACCCGCCGCCTCTCCGACCGGGCCCTCGTGGTCGGCGCCGTCTTCTCGGCCCTGGGCTTCGAGCTCGCCAAGCGGCTCTTCGGCTTCTACATCGCCCGCACCGTCATCTCCACGAGCCGCTGGACCGGGGCCCAGTTCGCGGCACTGGTCGTGTTCGTGCTGTGGATGTACTACATGGCCATGGTCTTCCTCATCGGCGGGGTGATCGCGGAGCGGGTGGAGGCCCGGCGCATGCAACGGCGCCAGCGGGCGCTGCTGGCCTGACCCCGTCAGGGCTCCCGGAACCCTTCCGGGCCCCCTATCTTTGGCGTGCCCCAGGTCCGAAGGGCGCCGGCGCGTGAACCGCGTCAGGACCTCGCCGGTAGCAGCGCTAAGCGATGTCCGGTGTCGCTTCGGGTAGCCTGGGGCACTTTTCTTTTCCGTCCGACCCTTCCGATCGGTCCCATGGCCCTCGCCCTCGCCCGCCGCTATCGCCCGAGACGCTTCAGCGATCTCGTGGTCCAGGATCACGTCGCCGCCGTGCTGCGGGGCGCCGTGATGCGAGGGCGCGTGGGACACGGCTATCTCCTCACCGGGCCGCGTGGGGTGGGGAAGACGACGGCCGCCCGCCTCCTCGCCATGGCGCTCAACTGCCCCAACCGGACGCCCGAGGGCGATCCCTGCGGGGAGTGCGAGACCTGCAACCGCATCTGGAGCGGCGGGGCGAGCCTCGACGTGGTCGAGATCGACGCCGCGAGCAACCGCGGCGTCGACGACGCGCGCGACCTGCGCGAGCGCGCCATGTACGCGGCGTCGCAGGAGGGGCACCACAAGGTCTACATCGTGGACGAGGCGCACATGCTCACGCGCGAGGCGTGGAATGCGCTCCTCAAGATCCTCGAGGAGCCGCCGCCGGGCGTCATGTTCGTCTTCGCGACCACCGAGCCGCAGAAGATCGCGCAGACCGCCGCGCCCGTGCTGTCGCGCCTGCAGCGCTTCGACTTCCGCCGCATCGGCCCGGCCGCCATCCGCGCGCGCCTCGCCGAGGTGCTCGCGGCCGAGGGGATTCCCGCCGACGACGACGCCCTCACCATCATCGCGCGCCATTCCGACGGCGGCATGCGCGACGGCCTGTCGCTGCTCGACCAGTGCCTGAGCTTCGGCGAGGGCCGCGTCACGGCGGCGCGCGTGCGCGAGGTGCTCGGCCTCGTCCCCGACGAGCTCTACGACGAGGTGCTGCGGCTCGTCGTGGAGCGGGACGCCGCGGGGGTCTTCGCGCTGGTGGAGCGGCTGCTCGTCTCGGGCGCCGACCTCGGGGAGTTCCTCGTCGGCGCCTCGGAGATGCTGCGCGCGCTGCTGATGGTGCAGGTGGGTGCCACGCCCGAGGGCCTCACCGAGGCGGCGCAGCAGGTCATCGCGCGCTACAGGGACGCGCTCGTGCCGGGCGACGTGCTGCGCATGCTCAAGCTGCTCGCCGAGAGCGAGGCGTCGCTCCGCCGCAGCGCCAACGCGCGGCTCGTGGCCGAGACGCTGCTGCTGCGCTGGGTGATGCTCGATCGCCTGGTGGACCTGCAGTCGGTGCTCGAGGGCGGCCCGCCGCCCGAGCCGGCCGCGCCGCGCCCGCCCGCCCCGCGTCCCGCGCCGCCGAGCGCGCCGGCACCCACGCGCCCGGCGGCGCCGCCCGCCGCGCCGGTGCCGGGGGCGGCCCCATCCGCCGCCGCCGAGAGTGCGCCGCCCTCGGCACCTCTCACGACCGTCCGCGGCCTGGCCTTCACCCGCGAGGCGCTCCAGGCGGCCTGGGCCGACATCCTGGCGGAGGCCCGGGTGGAGGGCCCGTTTCTCGGGCAGGCCCTCGCCGCCTGCGAACTGGGCGACGTGGCGGCCCCCGTCATCGCCCTCCGGATGGCCGACGCCGATCCGGGCATGGCCCTGACCCTCGAGCGGCAGAAGGAGCGCCTGGCGGGCCTGCTGGGCCGCATCGTGGGCGCCCCGGTGGACCTGCGCCTCGAGGGCGGGGAGGCGCCGTCCCCCTCCGCCAAGGCCCGCCCCCAGCGGCTCTCCAACCAGACCCTCCAGGCCGACCGGCTCAAGGGCCTGCGGGCCCGGGATCCCTCGCTCGACGCCGCCGCGGACGCGTTAGATTTGGAG
>DASUOW010000127.1:0-22611 GCA_036276435.1 Gemmatimonadales bacterium | reverse complement strand
AGCGGAGCCCTCTGGAGGATCGAGAGGGCTCCGCTCTTTGCACCGGGATTGCCGCGGCCGCTGCGCGGCCTCGCAATGACCAGGGGCGGCGTGCGCCCCCTCGTCACGCCCTACTGCCTGCATCCCTCCCGCTGCTGCGTGTCCGCGATTGCGGCCACCTTCCACGCGCCCTCGATCTTCGCGAGGGTGAAGAGGTCGTACCCGCAGTGGCTGAACTTGTCGCCCGCCTTGAAGGTGTAGTAGGCCCACACCATCGCGAGGTCCCCGTCCTGGCGGACTTCGGGCTTCTGGATCGCCTCGTTCCACGGCTCGCCGCCCTTGCCGACGGCGTTGATGAAGTCCTGGCCCACGGCGCGCCGCACGAAGGGCTTGCCCTCGCGGTTCTTGCCGACGGTCAGGAAGCTGGCGTCGGGCAGGATCGCCTGCTTGAGCAGGATGGTGTCGTGGGTGCGCATGCCGTCGAAGGTGGTCTGCACGGCCGCGAGGATGGCCTTCTCGTCCGGCGCCTGCTGCGCCGAGAGGAAGGCGGGGGGCAGCGTGAGGGCGGCCAGGGCGAGGAGGGCGAGACGCATGGGGGTCCGGGGTGAGGGAAAGGGGACACGCATCGAACGGTTTCCCTACGCACGAGGCGCCCGGCCGGTTTCCGGTCCTACCGGAGCAGCTCCTCGATCCGCACCGCTGCGTCCGTCCTCTCGTCCCGGTACTTGATGATGACCGGCGCGTAGAGGTGCACGCCGTGCGCCGCCCCAGGGCCGGCCTTCACGGGGCGCGACCCCGGCACCACCACGGCGCCGGCCGGGATCTCGAGCGGCTGGTCGCCGTCGCGGCGGTAGACGCGGTCGTGCACCAGGTCGAACACGGGCGTGCCGCCGGTGAGCAGGACGCCGGGGGCGAGCACGGCCCGCTCCCGCACGATGGTCCCCTCGTACACGCCGCAGTTGCCGCCCACGAGCACGTCGTCCTCGATCACCACGGGCACCGCGTTGGGCGGCTCGAGCACGCCGCCGATCTGCGCCGCCGCCGAGAGGTGCACCCGCCTGCCGACCTGCGCGCAGCTGCCGACGAGCGCGTGGCTGTCCACCATGGTGCCCTCGTCCACGTAGGCGCCGACGTTGATGTACATCGGCGGCATGCACACCACGCCCTTCGCCACGTAGGCCCCGTCGCGGATCGAGGAGCCGCCCGGCACCACGCGCACGCCGTCGCTGAGCTTGAGCGCGCGCAGCGGATACGTGTCCTTGTCGAAGAACGGGAAGGGGGAGCCCTCCGCCGTGGGCACGATCACGCCAAGCCGGAAGCCGAGCAGGATCCCGGCCTTCACCCAGGTGTTGGCCTGCCAGCGCCCGTCCGGCCGGCGCTCGGCGGCGCGCACCGCACCGCTGTTGAGCTGCGCCTTGAGCTGCTCCACCGCCTCACGAGCAGCGCGCTCCTCGCCCGAAGGCACACCGCCCACGTAGCGCTCGACGGTGGCACGGAGCGCGGTGACGTCAGTCATGCTGCCTCACGGGAATGCCCAGCCGGGACAGCTCCTCACCAAGCCGCTCGAGCGTGGCGGGGGCCGCGGGAACCAGGGGGAGCCGGAGCACGTTGCGGATCCGGCCCATGAGCGCGAGCGCGCCCTTCACCGGGATCGGGTTGGACTCGAGGAAGTTGACGTCGAGCAGCGGCAGCAGCTCGAGCAGCAGGCGCTGCGCCTCGGCCAGCTCGCCGGCGAGGGCGTGGCGCACCATGCGCGTCATCGGCCCCGGGACCTCGTTCGAGGCCACCGAGATGACGCCGTCGCCGCCGCTCGCGACGAGGGGCAGCGCCATCCAGTCGTCGCCGGCGAGGATGCTGAAGCCCGCGGGCCGCACCCGCAACAGCTCGAGCGCCTGGTGCATGTCGCCGCTCGCCTCCTTGAGCGCCACGATGCGCTCGTGCTGCGCGAGGGCGGCCGTCGTGGCCGGCAGCATGTTGACCCCGCTGCGGCCCGGCACGTTGTAGAGCACCACCGGCCGGCTGCTCGCCGCGGCGACCGCCTCGAAATGGCGCCGCAGGCCGTCCTGCGTCGGCTTGTTGTAGTAGGGGCAGGCGCTCAGGATGTAGTCGGCGCCGGCGTCGCACATGCGCTTCGTGTCCTCGACGGCGCGGCGCGTGTCGTTGTGCGTGGCGCCGGCCACCACGGGCACGCGGCCTCGCACGGCCTGCACGGTGAGCTGCACCACGCGGGTGCGCTCGGCGTCGTCGAGCGTCTGGGCCTCGCCGGTGGAGCCGCAGGGCACGAGGAAGTCGATGCCCTCCTCTACCTGCCACGCCACGAATGCGGACAGGGCGGCCTCGTCGAGGCGTCCGTCGTCGGTGAACGGCGTCACGATGGCCGTGCCGCAGCCGCGAAGCATGGTCAACCGTCCCTCCCGAAGAGCACGTCGTCCAGCCAGTACACCCCGTGCCGGCCCCTGAGCCATTCCGCGGCCACCACGGCGCCGGCGGCGAAGACGGCGCGGTCGCGCACCGTGTGGGCCAGCGTCACCGATTCGTGCGGCCCCTCGAAGCTCAGGGTGTGCGTGCCCGGCACCTTGCCGGTGCGGATGCTCGTGATGGGCACGTCGACGCCGGCCTCCTCGTGGATGGTCCTCGCGAGCGTCAGCGCCGTGCCAGACGGGGCGTCGAGTTTCGCGGAGTGGTGCACCTCGACGAGGTGCGGCTCGAACTCCGGGTGCAGGGCGAACCCGCGCGCGAGCATCGCGGCGGCCCGCCGCATCAGGTGCAGTCCCACGGAGAAGTTCGTGGCGTGCAGCAGCGCGCCGTGCTGCCTCGCGACGTGTTCCAGGTGCGGCAGGGCCGCGTCGCAGCCGGTGGTGCCCGAGACCACCGCGAGGCCCGCCTCCAGCAACCGCTCGATGTTGCGCGGGGCCGAGGCCGGCGTGGTGAACTCGATGGCCACCTCGGCGCCGGCCAGCCGCTCGGGCACGAGGGCGGCGCCGTCCGGGTTGTCGGCCTCGCCGATCCAGGCGAGCACCTCGTGTCCGCGGGCCTCGAGCTCGGCCTTCACCAGCGTGCCCATCCGTCCGGTGCCCACCACGACGGCGCGCATGTCAGTCGCTCCCGAAGAATTCGCGGTGCAGCCGGCGCACCACGCCGGGGCCTTCGTCGGCGCGCACCACGAAGGTGAGGTTGATGGCGGAGGCGCCCATCGAGATCATCTCCACGTTGGTGGGGTCCACGGCGCCGAAGATGCGCCGCGCGAGCCCGCCGGTGTGCTTGATGCCCTGGCCCACCACGGCGACGATGGCGCGATCGTCCTCCACCGTCACCTCGCCGAGGGCCTCGAGGTCGCGACGGAGCGCCGGCAGCCGTGCCGCGTCCTCGATGGTCAGCGACACGCTCACCTCGCTCGACGCCAGCACGTCCACCACCACCTCGTGCCGTTCGAACACCTCGAACAGCTGGCGCAGGAAGCCGAACGCGCCCAGCATCCGCGGCGCGCGCACGTTGACGACGATGGCGCCCCGCTTGCACGAGATGGAGCGGATCGGCACCTCGGGCTCGACGGCGGTGCCGTCCGGCGGGCCGATGACGGTGCCCGGGCGCTCGGGATGCATGGAGTTCAGGATCACGATCGGGATGCCGGCGCTCGAGAGCGGCAGCTGGGTGGCGGGGTGCAGCACCTTCGCGCCGAAGGTGGCGAGCTCCGCGGCCTCCTCGTACGACGCCGAGGCGAGCGTGCGCGCCGAGGGCACCATGCGCGGGTCGGCCGTCATGAGGCCGTCGACGTCGGTCCAGATCTCGACGCGCGTCGCGTCGAGCGCGGCGCCGAGGAGCGAGGCCGTGAAGTCGGAGCCGCCGCGACCGAGCGTCGTGGGCACGCCCGACGCCGTGGCGCCGATGAAGCCCTGCGTGACCGGGATGCGGCCCGCGGCGAGCAGCGGAGCCAGTTCCTCCTCGGCGCGCGAGCGGATCAGCTCTCGCACCGGCGTGGCGCGGCCGAAGCGGTCGTCAGTGGCCATCACGAGACGCACGTCGAACCACTCGGCCGACAGGCCCGCGCCCGCGAGCACCGCCGCCACCACGCGCGAGCTCCAGATCTCGCCCTGGCCCACGAGGAAGTCGCGCTCGGCGAGGGTGAGCGCGCGCCCGCGCGCCGCCTGCATGCGGTCCCGGAGCGTCGCGACGTCCTCCTGCAGGGCGGGCAGCGCCATCTCGCCGCCGGGCAGCGCGCTCGCCACCGCATCGTGGCGCTCCAGCAGGGCGTCGAGCGCGTCGTTGATGGCGCCCGCATCGCCGAGGCGCACCGTCTCGGCCAGCCGCACGAGTGCATCGGTGACCTTCGCGAACGCCGACACCACCACCAGCGGCCGATCGGCGCGGCGCTCGGCGACGATCATCGCGAGCCGCGCGATGGCGGCCGCATCCTGCACCGACGTGCCGCCGAACTTGCAGACGATCATGGCGCGAGTCGTCCCTCCGCCTGCAGCAGCTCGGCGATCTGGATGGCGGCGCCCGCCGCGCCGCGGATGGTGTTGTGCCCGAGCAGCGCGAACTTGAGGTCGAGCAGGGTGCACGCGCGCACGCGGCCCACCGTGACCGCCATGCCCTTGCCGCGCTCCGCGTCGAGCCGCGATTGCGGCCGGTCGGGACGCAGATCCACCTCCACCGGCTGCTCCGGCGAGCTGGGCAGCGTGGGCACCAGGCCCGGGCCGCGGAAGGCGGTGAACGCCGCGATGGCCTCGTCCACCGACGGCGGGCGCTTGAACCCGGCCGAGACGACCTCGAGGTGCCCGTCCACCACCGCGACGCGGTTGCAGTGCGCCGTCATGCGGAGCTCGGGGGCGTCGAGGATCTTCCGCGTCTCGATCTCCATCTTCTCCTCCTCGCCCCCGATGAAGGGGATCACGTTCCCGAGGAGGTCGAGCGACGGCACGCCCGGGTAGCCCGCGCCCGAGGCAGCCTGCATGGTGGAGACGAAGAGCCGCTCCAGCCGGAAGGCGGCGTGGAGCGGCGCGAGGGCGACGACGAGGGCGGCGGTGGAGCAGTTGGGGTTGGCGAGGATGGCGCCCGACCAGCCGCGCTGGCGTCGCTGCACCTCGATGAGCTCCACGTGCCGGCCGTTCACCTCGGGCACCATGAGCGGGACGTCGGGCTCCATGCGGTGCACGCGGGTGTTGGTCACCACGACCGCGCCGGCACGCGCGAACGCCTGCTCGATCTCGAGCGCGACGTCGGCGTCGAGCGCCGAGAACACCACGCGCGCCTCGAGCGGCGGCCGCGAGGGCTGCAGCACCAGGTCGGCGATGCGGTCGGGCAGTGCGGTGGTCTCGCGCCAGCGCACCGCGTCGCCGTAGCGCTTGCCGGCGCTCTGGTCGGACGCGGCCACGGCCACGAGCTCGAACCACGGATGGTCGGCGAGCAGCCGCACGAACTTCTGGCCGACGGTGCCGGTGGCGCCGAGGACGGCGACGGGGACGCGGGCGGTCATCAGTCGGTCATCTCCCGGGCGATCAGGTCGCGCGCGAGGCGCACGTAGCGCTCGACGCCCTCGAGCAGCTCCTGCTTGGTGATGTGCTCGTCGTCGGTGTGCGCCACGCGGATGGTGCCGGGCCCGAACTGGTAGCCCGTGCCCCAGTCGCCGAGGAACGGCAGGTCGCTCGCGAAGTTCACCGTGGTGCACTCCCAGCCCGGCAGCGACTCGGCCGTCACGCTCGGGATCTCCAGCGGGAAGGTGATCTCGACGCCCGGCTCCGCGGCGCCGAGGACCGCCTGGCGGAGCGGGCCCGTGGGCGCCACGGTGCGGTAGAGCAGCGTCGCCGACGCCGCATCGGGGATCACGTTCGGCGCCACGCCACCACTGATGAGACCCACGTTGAGCGTCGTCGGCCCCAGGCGCGGGTCGAACGGCGGGGAGAGCCGGCGGATGCGGCGCAGCGTCTCGAGCAGCGCCACGATGGCCGACGACCCCTCCTCCGGATACGCCGAGTGCGCGGCACGGCCCCTCGCCTTCACGTCCACGCGCAGCACGCCCTTCTGGCCCACGCAGAGCTTGCTCTCGGTGGGCTCGCCGTTGATCAGGTAGCGCCCCTTCGGCGTGAGCGCGCCGGCCGCCGCCGCGCCGTCCGAGCCGTTCTCCTCGCCCACGAGGAAGAGGAGCCCGACGCGTTCCTCTTCGTCGGCCCGCAGCGTCTCGGCGGCCGTGATCATCGCGGCGGCGAGGCCCTTCGCATCGCAGGTGCCGCGGCCCCAGAGCGTGTCGAGGTCCTCGCGCAGCGGGATGAACGGCGGCACCGTGTCGAGGTGGGTCGAGAAGACCACGATGGGCGGCTTCCGCCAGGCGTAGACGTTCATGCGGTCGCCGTCCACCGGCTGCCGCGTGACGTGCCAGCCGCACCCCTCGAGCAGGTCGGCGACGAATGCGGCCACGGGGCCTTCACGGCCCGTGGTGGAATCGAGGGACACGAGGTCCCGGGTCAGTTGCAGGGCGTCCATAAGTGACGAACCCGCCGGCGCAGTCGCTCGGCGGGGTCTCGTGTGCTCCGGGTTCAGGCCCTGGTCAGGCCGGTCGCCGCACGACATCCCCGCATCGAAAGCCGTGCTTTCGAAGGGAATTCGCGCAGGGGGGAAGGGTCGTCGGGCGCACGATTCAACTCTAGGGCGTGGGCCGCGCGGGAGCAAGGGAGTCCTCGCTCATGCCGCCTCCGCCCGTCGCGCCGCGGCCTCGCCCTCGGCGACGTTGACGCGCGCAAGCAGCACGGCGCCCACCACGAAGAAGACGAGGGTGGAGAGGATGGCCGTCCGGCTCGAGCCGGTGGCGTAGACGAAGAGGGAGAAGAGCAGCGGCCCGAAGATGCCTGCGAACTTCTCGAAGATGGCGAAGAAGCCGAAGAACTCGCCCGACTTGCTTGCCGGGATCATCCGCGCGAAGAGCGAGCGGCTGAGCGCCTGAGTGCCGCCCTGCACCATGCCGACGAGGGCGGCGAGCATCAGGAACTCGCGCGTGGTGCTGAGGCGCCAGCCGAGGAAGGTGATCACCACGTAGCCGGCGATGCCCACGAAGATGGCGGGCCGCGTCCCCATCCGATCGCCCAGCCAGCCGAAGAGGAAGGCGAAGGGGATGCCCACGAACTGCACCAGCACGATGGCGGCGATCATCACGGTGCGATCGAGCCTGAGCTCCTCGCCGTAGATCGTCGCCATCCGGATGATGGTCTGGATGCCGTCGTTGTAGATGAGGAAGGCGAGCAGGAGCAGGAACGCCTGCGGGAAGGCGCGCAGGTCCCGGAGCGTGCGGCCCACCTGCGCGAAGGCATCGCCCACCACGGCGCCGAGGGGTGCCGGCGCGCCGGTGGCCGGCGGCTCGCCCACGCGGCGGAAGAGCGGGCGCGAGAAGAACGCCCACCAGAGCGCGACCAGCACGAAGCTGATGCGCGCCGGCATCGTCCCCTCGAGCCCGAGCTTCGGGCCGCCCATGATCAGCGCCAGCGAGATCGCGAGCACCAGCCCGCCGCCCACGTAGCCCAGCGCGTAGCCCGCGGAGGAGACGCGGTCCATCTCCTCCGGTCGCGCCACGTGCGGCAGCAGCGAGTCGTAGAACACGAAGCTGCCGGTGACGCCGATGTTCGCCACCACGAAGAGCGAGAGGCCGAGCAGCCAGTCGCCCTCGCCGACCAGCGCGAGCGCCGCCGTGGCGACGACGCCCACCGATAGGAAGGCGCGCAGCAGGCGGAGCTTGCCGCCCGAGCGGTCGGCGAGCGTGCCGAGTGGTGGCGCGATGACGGCCGCGACGACGAGCGCGAGCGTGGTGGCGAGGCCGAAGCGTCCGGTCGCCGCGGTGGCGTCGAGGCCCTTGGCGGCCACGCTCCGGTAGTAGATGGGGAAGACGGCCGTGACGACGACGGTGAGGAAGGCCGAATTGGCCCAGTCGTACATCGCCCACGCCACCAGTTCGGGTCGGTCGAGCCCGAGCCGTCCGAGCAGGGTGCGGGGCCGGCTCGCGCCGGAGGGGGTCGGGGGCATGGCCGGAAAGAATAGCCCGGGGCGCGCGGCCCCGGGCAGGTGTGGCAGGAAGAGGTGGCGGGCGGTCAGAGCGGGAGTGCGGGCGAGACCTGCTGCACGGTAGCCACCGTGCGATTGCCCACGGCCACGAACGTGCCGGTGAGCGTCACCTTCACGTCCTCCCGATCGGGAGCGACGGCGAGGAAGCCGCGGGCCTCGATCCGGAACTTCCCTTCGATGCGGCCCGGTCGCGTCGCCGTGATCGTCACCGTGCCGGACTCGCCGCGGAAGACGCCGAGCGGCTCGGCCGGGGACCCGGCCACGAAGACCGCGCTGAAGTCGGCGCCGTCGCGGCCGCTCCATTCGCTCACCGCGTAGCGGCCGGCCAGCGGCACGGCGCCCACGCGCTGCATCAGGACCAGGGCACCGCTCTCGCTCCGGGCGCCGAGGGTGATGGACAATGCGGCCGGCACCTCGGCGGTGGCCGGCAGTGCACCGAATTCGGCATGGCCCGTGGCCGTCATGCGGAGCGCGCCGGAGGTGGACAGGGCGAATTGGGCGTCGGTGGACAGGGGACAGGGCAACGCCAGGAGCATGGCGGCGCCCATACCGAGGATCGAGGCGGGCTGGAACATGGGTCCTCCTTGGAGGTCGTCGTGGTGACACGGGGTCGGCACGGCGCCGACCGGACAGGACCCAAGCTAGGAATCGGCGCCACTCCTCGATCACCCGGAAATCACCGATGTAAGCTGTTTGCCCAGTTGGGATTAGGCGTCGCCAGCTTGCTGCCGGGAATGGCCGCTCGAACTTTGGATTCCGAGTCGTGCCCCGCGCCGGTCCACCCTCCACCCTTCTGGCCGCCGTGCTTCGCATCCAGACCCTCGGTGGACTCGCGGTCTTCGACGGTGAGCGGCCGCTCACCGGTGCCGCGAAGCAGCCGAAACGTCTGGCGCTGCTGGCCATGCTGGCCCGCGCCGGTTCGCGGGGCGTGAGCCGCGACCGCCTCCTGCTGATGCTCTGGCCGGATGCCGACGAGGAACGTGCGCGACGCGGCCTGAACCAGGCGCTGTACGCCCTGCGGCAGGATCTCGGTGAGGCCGCGATCGCCGGCTCGGTGGACCTCCGGCTCGACCCCTCGCTCATCACCAGCGACGCGCAGGAATTCGGGGACGCGCGCGCCGTCGGGCGGTTCGAGGCGGCCGCCGCGGCGTGGCGCGGGCCCTTCCTCGACGGATTCAACCTCCCCGGCCTGCCCGAATTCGAGCGCTGGGCCGAGGCGGAGCGCGGCACCCTCACGCACGACTACTGCGAGGTCCTCGAGACGCTCGCCACGCAGGCGACGGCGCGTGGCGATGCCGTGGCCGCCGTCAGCTGGTGGCGGAAGCTCGCGGCGCTCGATCCGCACAACGGCCGGATCGCCGAGTCGCTGATGCGGGCCCTGGTGGCGGCCGGGGATGCGCCGGGTGCGCTGCGGCACGCGGAGATCTTCAACACCCTCCTCGATGCCGACCTCGGGCTGCCGCCCGACCGGCAGATCACGACGCTGGCGGAGCGCATCCGCACCGAGGCCGCGGAGCGTCCGGCCATGGCCGCGCGCACGCCGCCGCTCAACCCTCCTCCCGAACTGCCGCCCGTCGCCGAGCCGGTCCTCCTGCCCCCGGGCGCCGCCGACGTCGCCGAGCCCGAGGCGGAGGCGACCAGCCTGACCATCACCAGTGGCTGGGCGACCGTGCAGCTGCCGGCCGGCGCAACGCGTGAGCCGACCCCGCCGGCGGGACAGCCGCGGTGGAGCTCCACGGTCACGGGCTCGGGCGATATCAGCGAGGCGATGCCCCGGAGACGGCTGTGGCGCCGTGCCTGGATGCCGTTGGCGGGCGTCGCGGCCGTGGTGACCGTCGGCCTCCTGGTCGCACGCGATCCGGGCACCGCGCCGCCTGCCGCCCCCGCCACGCCGAGCGGCACCGTCGTCGCGGTCGGCCGCATCGCCGACTACACGCGCTCCGCCACCGGCGACCGCTCGGCGCCGCTCAGCGACATGCTCGCGACGAACCTCGCGCGTGCCGCCGGGCTCGAGGTGGTGAGCACGAGCCGCATGTACGAGCTCGTGGCCCAGCTCCGGCGCGATGGCGATTCCTCGGATGGCGCCATGGCGCGCGCGGCGCGGATGGCGGGCGCGACGCATCTCGTCGACGGCGCGCTGTACGAGGTGAGCCCCGGCCGCCTGCGCCTCGACCTGCGGCGCGTGGAGATCGCCTCGGGCAGCGTGAAGTCGGCCCACACGGTGGAGGGCACCGACCTCTTCGTGCTCGCCGACAGCGGCACGCGCCGCATTGCGGCCGACGCCGGCGGCACGGCGGCGTCGGGCTCGCTGGCGAGCGTCACGACCGCGTCGGAGGACGCGTACCGCCTGTACGATGCGGGCCTGCGCGCCTACGTGCGCGGCGAGCGCACGGCCGCGTCGGAGCTCTTCCGCTCGGCGCTCAAGGAGGATTCCAGCTTCGCGATGGCGGCGTACTACCTGTCGCGCGCGTCGGACGAGCTGGCCGAGATGCTGGACAACATGGAACGTGCCCGGCGCCTGAGCGAGCATGCCAGCCCGCGCGAGCGGCTGACGATCCGCGCCGCCTGGGCATTCCTGCAGAACGACCCGTCGTTCCGCGCCGTGGCCGAGACGCTCTCGATCCAGTTCCCGAACAACCTCGACGGGGCGTACTGGTTCGGCCAGTCGCTCATTCGCGAGCGCGAGTACATGGCGGCGGTGGCGCCGCTGCAGCGCGTCATCCGCATGGATTCCCTGAGCCTCAGGGGCGAGGTCGAGCGGTGCGTGGCCTGCGACGCGTACCAGAGCCTCGTCTTCGCGTACATCGCGATGGACTCGCTCCCCGGGGCCGAGCGGGAGGTGAAGCGGTGGATCGCGGCCCAGCCCACCTCGGCGCGGGCGCACGACTACCTCGCCGACATCCTGCGACTGGCCGGGCGGACGCGCGAGGCGGAGCAGGCGCTGCAGCGGGGCATCGCGAACGGCCTCTCGTCGCGTGACGCATGGGTGCGGCTCGCCACCATCGCGTACCACGCGGAGGACTACCGGCGGATGGACTCGATCCTCGAGGCGCACCTGCACCAGGGCACGCCCCCCGAACGCTGGGACGCGGCCACGGAGCTGGCCATTTCACAGCGTGCGCAGGGTCGCTTCAACGACGCCATCCGCAGTGCCACGGCGGGGCGGCAGGCGTTCCGTGGCCGTTCCTCGGAGGTGCTGGCGACGCGCGGCGTCATGGGCAGCCTCGCCGAGGCGCTCTCCGACGCGGGGCGTCATGGCGAGGCGCTCGCCGTGCTCGACTCGGCGTCGCGGCTGCGGGATGCACGCGAGGCGCCGACGTCGGCGTCGCGCAACCTGCGCTACAACCTCCTGCAGCAGTCGGTGTTCCGGTGGCGGATGGGGGACACGACCTCCCTGGTCGCGCTCGCCGACAGCATCGAGGTGCTCACCAGCCCCCACGAGACGCGCAGCCGGACGCTCTCCGCCTTTCCGCGCGCGCTCGTGGCGCTCGAGCGGGGCAGGCCCGAGGAGGCCGTCGACCTGCTGCGGCAGATCCCGACCTCACCCATCACGGGACTGGGGATGGTGTCGTATGCGCTGGGCGAGGCCCTGCTCGCCGCGCAGCGGCCACGGGATGCGGTCGGGGTGCTGCAGCCGCTGATCCGGTCGTACGAGGGTGGGCCGTACCTGCTCACCGACTACCACGAGGCGCTCGCGCGCGCGTGGGACGCCGCCGGCCGGGCCGACAGCGCGCGCGCGCATTGGGCGGCGGTGGTGCGGGCGTGGCAACGCGCCGATCCGGTGCTCGCGGACCGGCTCGCGCACGCGAAGGCACGGCTGGCCGCGCGCTAGTCGGTGGCGGGCGCCACTGTTTCACGCGGCCGCAACAGCGACGCCGCCACGGCGATGCCCAGTACCGCGAGGATCACGGCGAGGGCGGCGAGGGTCGGGAGCTTGTACCACCCGCTCACCGCCATCTTGATGCCGATGAAGATGAGGATGGCGGAGATGCCGGCCTTCAGGTAGTGGAAGCGATCCATCGCCCCGGCGAGCACGAAGTAGAGCGCGCGCAGGCCCAGGATGGCGAAGACGTTCGAGCTGTAGACGAGGAACGGGTCGTTCGTGACGGCGAAGATGGCCGGGATGCTGTCGATGGCGAAGACCAGGTCGCTCCACTCCACCATGATGATCACGAGGATCAGCGGCGTGAAGAAGAGCTTGCCCTGCACGTTGCGGCAGGTGAAGCGGTCCTCGTCGTAGCCCGGCTCGATGGGCAGCACCCGCTTGGCGAGGCGCACGACCGGGTTCTTCTCGGGGTGGATCTCCTTGCCGTCGGACAGGAGCATCCGGATGCCGGTGAAGACGAGGATCCCGCCGAAGACGTAGATGATCCAGTGGAACCGGTGCAGCAGGATGGCCCCGATGGCGATCATCACGCCGCGCAGGACGATCGCGCCCAGGATGCCCCACTTCAGCACCTTCGGCTGTGCGATCGCCGGCACGGAGAAGTACTGGAAGATCAGGATGAAGACGAAGAGGTTGTCGACGCTCAGCGACAGCTCGATCAGGTAGCCCGTCAGGTACTCGAGCGCGTGCGCGGATCCCTCGCGCCACCAGAGGAATCCGCCAAACAGGAGCGCCAGGCAGACCAGCCCGGCGCTCCAGGACCCCGCTTCCTTCATGCTGAGCACGTGGCCGCGGCGGTTGAGCACCCCGAGGTCGATGACCAGCAGGGCGATCACGAGGGCGGTGAAGCCGAGCCACACCGCCGGGCCGTGCGATGTCACTCAGCGCGCCCCGGCCATCGCCTCGAGCCGCGCCACCCGCTCCTCGGTGGGCGGGTGCGTGCTGAAGAGCTGCATCATGCCCCCGCGCATCCCGGAGAACGGGTTCACCTGCGCGAGCGGCGCGGCCGCGGGCGCGATCTGCATCGGGATGCGATGCGCCATCGCGTCGAGGCGGCGGAGCGCGTTGGCCAGCGGCATCGGGCGGCCCAGGATCTCGGCGCCCACGCGGTCGGCCTCGAACTCGCGCTGGCGCGAGATGGCGAACTGCAGGATCATCGCCCCGATCGGGGCCAGCAGGGCCAGCGCGATCTGCGCCACCGGGTGCCCGCCCTCGTCGTCGTTGCCGCCGCCGAACATCAGCAGGTAGGGCAGGTTGGACAGCATGCCCGCGATGCCCGCCGCGATGGTGGTGATCAGCATGTCGCGGTTCTTCACGTGCGCCAGCTCGTGGGCGATGACGCCCTCGAGCTCGTCCTTGGGCATGTACTGCAGGATGCCCTCGGTGACCGCCACCACGGCGTGGTTCGGCCCGCGGCCGGTGGCGAAGGCGTTCGGCTGCTGCTGCGGCGCGATGGCCACCTTCGGCATCGGGAGTCCCGCGCGCTGGCGCAGCCGGTCCACCATCTCGTAGAGCTCGGGCGCCTCCGCCGCCGTCACTTCCTTCGCCTTGTACATGCGAAGGACCATGCGGTCGGAGAAGAAGAACATCACGAAGTTCATGATCAGGCCGAGCGCGCCGAAGAGCAGCAGCCCCTGCGCGCCGCCCACCAGCTGCCCGACGAGCAGGAGAAGGCCCAGGAGGCCTGCCATCAGCATGCCGGTCTTCAGGTACGTCATCGTTGCGTATCCTCGAGGTACGGGTCGGTGGTGGCGGCCACCTGCACAAAAGGAGCGAGACCCCCGTCCGCATGGGCTACCCGCTCCCCGGACGAAGGTCTCGCTCTGAAGCTTCTGGCTTCCCGCCGGACCGTGCGCGCCGCAACGCGCAGTCTTGACGATCCGGACTTCCGCCGCGAGGCGGATGAGCTACTCCCCTTCAAGGCGCTGAATCTAGGGGCGCCCGTCCCGCCTGTCAAACCCGAACTGCTTGGGAATGCGGCAGTTACTGCATCGCCGCCCAGTTCGCGTCGCGGATCGTCACGGTGGTGGTCTGGCCGGCCACGACGTTCACGTTCTGGTAGGTCGCCTTCTTCTGGCCGCCCTGGGCGGCGGTGCTCGTGCGGGCCTCGACGTCGTAGCAGCCCGGCTCGTTCACCGTCCAGGTGATCACCTCGTTCACGTCGAGGATGCGCGTGGCGCCCAGCCGGTCGGAGCCCCACGACGCCGCGCCGCAGTCCTTGATGTAGACGTAGTAGGCGTCCTGGCTGGAGAGGTTCTCCACGGCGAACATCGTCTCCTGCGTGCCCGGCTGGGGATCCTGGGGCTCCGGGGTGCTCGGGCCGCTGCCGTTATCGTCGCCGCCGCAGGCGGCGAGCAGCGTGGTGGCCAGCAGGGCGACGGCGGCGGCGCGGGAGCTGAGCGAGCGGAACAGCGGGCTGGTGGGGCGCATGGTGTGGTTCCTCCGGTGAACTGCGTCGGGTCGTGACGCCGTGCCCTCGCACGGCCGTCGCTCGCCGTCTGGCGAACGGAGGCCAAGCTAGGACCCGGGATCACGGGCCGATCACCCGGAAACCACCGGATTGGAAGTCGTTGTGCCGCTGAGGGATGCGTGGGGTTGCGCTAGAACGCCGGGGTGTCGACGTGCACCGGGTCGTCGAGCAGGATGGCGTCCAGCCAGTCCCCGACCGGCGTGTCGTGCTGGCCTTCCGGCACCACCAGCAGGGCGTTGGCCTTCACCATCGAGGTCAGGATGCCGGAGCCCTGCGGGCCGGTGAGCCGGGCCTCGAACCCCTCGGCCGTCGGCGTCACGACGGCTCGCAGGAAGTGCTGCAGCTTCGGCTTGAGCGAGATCGGCTCGGCGGCCCGCACCCGCACGGCGCGGCGGAACGGCAGGGGCTGGCCCGCCATGGCCCGGATGGCCGGCCGCACGAAGAGCTCGAACGTCACCATCGTGCTGACCGGGTTGCCGGGCAGCCCGATCCACGGCACCTCGCCCAGCAGCCCGAAGCCCACCGGCGCGCCGGGACGCATCCGGAGCTTCCAGAAGCGCTGGGTGACGCCCATCTCCTCGAGCACGCTACGCACGTAGTCGTGCTCGCCCACGCTGATGCCGGCCGTCGTCACGAGCAGGTCGGCGTCGCGGGCGCGCTCGAGGTGGGTGCGGAAGCTCTCCGGGGTGTCCTTCGCGATGCCCAGGTTGATCGGCTCGCCGCCGGCGAGGCGCACGAGGGCGACGAGGGTGTGGGTGTTGCTGCTGGCGATCTTCCGGCCGCTGAGGATCTCCTCGGGCTGGTCGATGTCCACGATCTCGTCGCCGCTCCCCAGGATGGCCACGCGCGGGCGCCGGTAGGCGAGGGGGTGCGCCACCGCGAGCGAGGCGAGCACGCCCAGATGGGCCGGCCCGAGCGCGGTGCCCGCGGTCAGCACCGTGGCGCCCTGCCGCACATCCTCGCCCACGTGCCGGATGTTCACGCCCGCATCCCGATCCTTGAGGATCGTGACGACGTCCTTCCCCTCGTCGGTGTCCTCCTGCCGGACTACGCTGTCGGCCCCCTGGGGCAGCGGTGCGCCGGTGAAGATGCGGCTGCACTCGCCCGCGCCGATGGCCCGCGTGGGAAAGGTGCCCGCCGGCAGCTCCTCCACGACTCGCAGGCGGACGGGATGCCCGGCGGTGGCGCCGCGCACGTCGTCGGCGCGGACGGCGTAGCCATCCATCGCGGAGTTGGTCCAGGCGGGAATGTCGAGCGGGCTGATGACGTCCTGGGCGAGCACCAGGCCGAGGGCGTCGTCGAGCGGGATGCGCACGGCGGGCTGGCGGCGGACGTCCTCCAGGATGCGCAGCGCGGCCTCGCGCGCGCCGAGGGGAGCGCTCACGCGTCCAGCTCCAGGGCCTGCTCCCAGGCCATCGCCGCGAGCACGTTCATCCACATGGTATCGGAGAAGTGGAGCACGCGCAGCTCCTCGTGGCGCAGCGTGCCGTCGTCCGTCACCAGCGCCACCCACTGCCGGGCCTCCGGTTGCGTCGGGTCCCAGATGGGCCCCTGCGCGAGGCTCTTCCGCCAGACCTCGATCTTGGGCAGCGCCGAGCGCTTGTAGCCCTCGACCAGCACGATGTCGGCATCGGCGAGGTAGCGCTGCACCAGGGCGAGCGGGTCGTAGGCGTCGGGGGTGCGGTCGAACAGCACGAGCCCGTGCTCGCCGGAGAGCAGCGTGCGCTCGGCGCGGCCCTCGTTGAAGTGCCGCCAGCTGTCGGTGCCGTGGGTGTCGAGGGCGGGGGCGTGCGAGCCGTGCTTGAGGGTCATGACGCGCTTGCCGCGGCGCGCGAACTCCGCGGCGAGCGCCACCGTCAGCGTGGTCTTTCCGGCGTTCTTGCGGCCGATGATGGAGATGACCCGCGTGCCTGCCATGCCGCCTCCGCCTGCGCCAGTTCGTCGGGCGTGTTCACGTTGAGGAACAGCGTCGCCGGGTCGCCGAAGCGGCGGACCTCGTCGAGGGGGAGGATACCGACCCGGATGTGGCGATGGAAGCCGATCGCGCGCAGGTCGCCCTCGTCGAGCGCGCGCTCGATGGCGGCGAGGCACGCCGGTCCGTAGGCGGCGCAGAGCGGCTCGACGCCGCGGCGGCCGCCGCTCTCCGGCAGGCAGGCATCGGCATCGGCGAGGCCGGCGGCGAGGGCCGTCAGCAGGCCCGTGGTGACGAACGGCATGTCCCACGCCGCCACCACCACCGGTGCCGGTCCCAGGCGGACGGCCGTGTGGAGACCGCCGAGTGCGCCGAGGCCCGGGCGCACGTCGGCGACGACGTCGAGATCGTCGCGCCACGTCGAGGCGTCGGGTGCGTTCGCGACGAGCAGCGGCGTGGCGCCGAACGCCTCGGTCATCGCGTCCACGACACGGTCGAGGATGCGCACGCCGCCCACCCGCTCGAGTCCCTTCGGCCGCCCGCCGTAGCGCGTGGCGCCGCCGCCGGCCAGGACGACGCCGCGCACGGTCAGTAGCGCCGCCCGCGCTTGCGCTCGAGGACGAGGTCGATGCCGGCGTGGATGCTGAACTGCGTGATCCACTTCGTGCCGGTGTTGGGCTCGGTGCCGAACGATCCGGTGGCGCCGGTGATGGTCTTCATGCTGTACGTCATGCCGCGACCCTCGAACCGCAGGTGGTACGCCTTGGCCACCGGGATCGTGAGGCCCGCGCCGAAGGTGATCTGCGGCGAGAAGGAGCTCGCCGAGGTGCCCGGATAGATCGGCACGATCACGATCTCGTTGTTCTCGTTCGTGAAGGAGCCCTCCATCGCGGTGGTGTTCAGGTTCCCGAAGAACCCGCCGCCCTGCAGGCGGACGTAGGGCGACACCGCCGCCCGGCTCGCGGTGCGCAGGATCGCGCCGACGGACACGGCCACCGACATCGAGGAGTTGGTGAAGCCGTCGATGGAGGCGCACGTCTCCTGGTTCTTCTCCGACCCCGAGTTGCTGAGCAGCTGGCAGCTGTCGCTGACACGCGTGTCGACGAGGTGCGCATCGCCGACCCAGCCGAAATGCTCGCCCGGGAAGTAGATGGCGCCCAGCCCGGCGGTCCACGTGCCGGTGAGCCGTCGCTCGAGCGCCAGGATGTCGGTGAGGCCATCGAGCGTGAGCGACTGGGCCGGCACCTCCCACAGGTCGCTCCCCGTGGCGTAGCCGCCGGTGACGCTGAAGACGAGCCGGGACTCGTCGCCCGACTTCTGGGCGGCGGCGGGGAGCGCGACGGCGAGGGTGAGACAGGCGGCGAGCAGACGAGTGCGCATCAGAGGCCCCAGTGGAGGTGCGCCACCTTCAGACAGTGATCCTGCACGACGACGATGCCGGCCGACCGCAGCTGCTCCGCCGCCCGGTCGTCGCGGATGCCCATCTGCAGCCAGACGAGCTTCGGCTGCGCCGCGAGGAGTGCCGGCACGAGTTCGCCGATGGCCTCCGACCGGCGGAAGACGTCCACGATGTCGATGGGCCCGGTGGCCGCCGCCGCCACGAGGTCGGGATGGGCCGGCTCGCCGAGCACCTCCGCCACCCCCGGCCGCACCGGGATGATCTCGTACCCGGCACGCTGCAGATAGGCGGCGACGGCATGGCTCGGACGGGCCGGATTGGGACTCAGGCCCACGACGGCGATGCGGCGGGCGGCGGCGACGATCGGGCGGGCGGTCTCGAGCTCGTGGTCGGGCATGTGGACTGGTGACGATGGGGACGCACCCGCTGGCACAGCGGTCAGCCGGGGCCGACCTCGCCCGCCAGCGACTCGTCCTCCGACACCCGGACGACGTCGAGGTTCACGTTCACGGGCAGCTGGGGCAGCAGGCGCTCGTAGATCCAGCCTGCGATGGCCTCGCAGGTGGGGAGCCGCTCGCCGGCGAACTCCGGCACGTCGCGGTTGAGCAGGCGGCCGCGCAGCCCCTGCAGCACGATCGCGTCCAGCAGCCGGTCGAGCTCGGCGAGGTCCATCACCATGCCGAAGTGCAGCGGGCCCGACACCGTCACCGTGCAGGTGTAGTCGTGTCCGTGCCCTGCCGGGTCGCAGAGCGGCCCGAACATCGCCCGGTTCTCCTCCTCGCTCCAGTCTGGCCGGGAGAGGTAGTGGAGCGCGAAGAACCGCACGCTGCGGACGAGCCGGGTGCGCGGCATGTCAGAAGAAGTAGGAGAGCCCGAAGACGTACACCGGGGCCATCACCCACTCGGAGACGGCGCCGTCGGCGATGATGACGGTCCCGTCGGGGGTGGTGGTCCGGTAGGAGAGCGGGTAGCTCAGCTTCCAGAGGTTGCCCCGGATCTCGCCGCGGATGGCGAGGTTCGGCACGGGATGGAAGCGCAGCCCCGCGAACGGCGCGAACGAGAACTTGAGGCCGAACTCGTAGCCGCTGGTGTCCGCCGGCGTGCTGCCGCCGATGGCGGCCCCGACGCCGAAGCCGAGGTAGGGCGCCAGCCGGTGCCAGGTCTTGCCACCCGTGAGGTTCATCGTGATGACCGCCTCGGGGATGACCATCGACTCCGTCACCATGCCCTTGTCGCGCTCGCCCGCCGGTGCGCTCGGATCCAGCAGCCGGCGCTGCAGGTCGCCGTACAGCACCCCGGCGCCGAGGGAAAGCGACCGGTTGGCGCGCACCTGGAAGCGCGCGCCGTACATCCAGCCATCGTGCGGGCCGACGCCGGCGGTGCCGCCGCCGCCGTCGAAGTAGCCGGCCAGCAGCGTGACGCCGTTGGCGTGGGGGAGCTCGCGAAAGGGGGAGTCGCGCGGCTCGTAGCCCACTTGGGCGGCGAGCGGGGCGGCACCTGCCAGGAGCAGGACCAGCGTCAGGAAGCGGGGCATGGCTCTCAGGGCGCGCGCAGGTCGCGGCCCGTCATTTCGGGAGGCGGCTCGACCCCGAGGAGTCCGAGCACGGTGGGGGCGACGTCGCAGAGCGCGCCGCCGTGCCGCAGCGGCGAGTCGCCCGCGTTGACGGCGATGAACGGGACCGGGTTGGTGGTGTGCGCGGTGTGCGGGCCGCCCGTCGCGGGATCGACCATCATCTCGGCGTTGCCGTGGTCGGCGGTGACGAGCACGTGGGCGCCGGCCTGCTCCGCCGCCGCCATGATGCGCCCGAGGCTCTCGTCGATCGTCTCGACCGCCCTGATGACCGCGGGCATCACGCCGGTGTGTCCCACCATGTCGGCGTTGGCGAAGTTGCAGAGCAGGAAGTCGTGCGACTTCCGTGCGAGCGCGCCGCAGAGCACGTCGGTGATGCCGTGCGCGCTCATCTCGGGCATCAGGTCGTACGTCGCCACCTTCGGGCTCGGCACCAGCGCGCGTTCCTCGCCCCGGTACGGCGGCTCGTAGCCGCCGTTGAAGAAGTAGGTGACGTGCGGGTACTTCTCCGTCTCCGCCGTGCGCAGCTGCGTGAGGTCGTGCTCCGCCAGCACCTCGGCGAGGATGCGCGCCAGGGTGAACGGCGGGAACGCCTGCGGGATGGGGAAGGTGCGGTCGTACTGCGTCATCGTGACGGCCTTCACGCAGGGCCGCTGCACCGCGAAGCCGTCGAAGGTGGGCAGCGTGAGCGCGCCGACGATCTGGCGCATGCGGTCGCTGCGGTAGTTGAAGAAGAAGATGCCGTCGCCTTCCTCGAGCGTCGCGACCGGCCGGCCGTTGCGATGGTGCACCAGCGGGCGCACGAACTCGTCGGTCTCGCCACGCTGGTAGGCGGCCTGCACGGCGAGCACGGGGTGCTCCACCGCGATGCCGACGCCGTGCGCGACGGCGTCGTACGCCGCCTTCGTGCGCTCCCAGCGGTGGTCGCGGTCCATGCCGTAGTAGCGGCCGGTGAGCGAGGCGATGTCCACCCGGTCGCCGGCGATGCGGCGCATGTCGAGCAGCAGCGTGCGCACCACCTCGGCGCCGAGCGTCGGGGCGCTGTCGCGGCCGTCGAGGAAGCCGTGGATGGCGATCTTCGGCACGCGGAGCCGCATGCCCAGCTCGACGCACGCGAGCAGGTGGCGGTCGAGCGCATGCACGCCGCCCGGGCCGAGGAGGCCGACGAGATGCAGCGTGCCGCCCGTCTGCCGCAGGTGCGCGCCGAGCTCGACGAGGGGCGGCAGGGTATAGAAGTCGCCGCGCTGGATGGACTGGGAGATCCGGACGAGGTCCTGCGGCACCACGCGGCCGGCGCCCAGGTTGAGGTGGCCGACCTCGCTGTTGCCCATCTGGCCCTCGGGCAGTCCCACCGCGAGCTCGCTCGCGTTGAGCAGCGTGCGCGGATGGCGGCCCCACAGCGCCTGCCAGTTCGGCGCGCGCGCCAGCGCGATGGCGTTGCCTTCGCGTTCCGGACGGTAGCCCCAGCCGTCGAGCACGCACAGCACGACTGGGCCTTTGCGTCCGAGGGCGTTTGACATGATTCTCCGCGACGTCTATGATGGGCGACCGTGACGGGCGAAGCGCAATCTAGTCCTGCCTTCCGTCGGCTTCCAGCCGCCATCGCGGCGCTGCTTCTCCTTGCCGCGCCGCCGCTTGGCGCGCAGCAGCGGGCCGCGCGCGGTGCCTCGCCGGCCCAGTCCGCCCCGCCGCCCGTCGCGTCACCATCGATCAGTCCCGCCGATCGCGTCGAGACCACGTCCAGGGTCGAGCTGCGCGTGCGCGCCGACACCGGGGCCTCGGTCGGCACGCTCGCCGAGCGCGCCTCCGCCCGCGTGGTCACGCGCAGCGGCGACTGGGTCCGCGTGCAGGTGGAGGGCTGGGTGCGCGCCGACGAGCTCGTGCCCGCCGCGGGCGCGCAGCGTGGCGTCACCGCCGCCGAGCTGCGCGCCGATCCCGCCCGCTACGTGGGGCAGGCGGTGGAGTGGCGGCTGCAGCTCATCGGCGTGCAGGTGGCCGACGAGCTCCGTCCCGAGATGCCGCCCGGCCAGCCGTACCTGCTCATGCGCGGCCCCCTGCCCGAGCCGGGCTTCGTCTACGTGTCGGTGCCGCGCAACGAGGTGGCGCGATTCAAGGCGCTGCCACCGCTCGCCGAGCTGACGCTGCGCGTCACCATCAAGGCCTCCCGCACCCGCTACCTCGCCACGCCCGTCGTCGAGTTCATCGAGACGGTCGAGCCGGTGCGCTAGCGCCGTGCTCGCGCTGCTGGCCCCCGCCGCGACCCAGGATCCCACCGGGCTGCTGCTCGCCCTCGGCGCGATGCTCGCCGCGGCCAAGCTCCTCGGCGACCTCTTCGAGTCGGTCGGGCAGCCGGCGGTGCTGGGGGAGATGCTCGCCGGCATCGTGCTCGGCCCGTCGATGATCGGGCTCGTCGACCCGCACCAGGGAGTGCTGCACGCGCTCAGCGAGCTCGGCGTCATCATCCTCCTCTTCCAGATCGGGCTCGAGACCAACCCGAGGAAGCTGCTCGCGGTCGGGCCGGCCGCGCTCGCGGTGGCGATCGTCGGCGTCGCCGTGCCGTTCGCGCTCGGGTACTACGCCAGCGCCGCGCTGGGCCTCGCGCCGCTGGTGCGGCTGGTGATGGGCGCGGCGCTCACCGCGACGTCGGTGGGCATCACGGCCCGCGTGCTCTCCGACCTCGGACGGCTGCAGGATCCCGAGAGCCAGGTGGTGCTCGGCGCCGCGGTGATCGACGACGTGGTCGGCCTCGTCATCCTCGCCGTCGTGAGCGCCGTCGTGGCGGGCGGCGACGTGACGCCGATGCTGGTGGGCCGGCTGTCGGTGACGGCCTTCGGGTTCATCGGCGTGGCGCTGCTCGTGGGGCGCTTCGTGGTGCCGCCCCTGTTCAACCTGCTCGACCGGTACCTGAAGGGACCGTCGCTGCCCCTCATCGCGCTCACGGTGGCGCTGCTCGTGTCGGTGCTCGCGGTGAAGGTGGGCTCGGCGCTCATCATCGGCGCCTTCACGGCGGGCCTCCTCTTCGCGCCGACGCGGCAGCTGCACGCCATCGAGAAGGGCGTGGTGCAGATCGGCTACTTCTTCGTGCCGCTGTTCTTCGTCACGGTGGGTGCCCTGGTGGACGTGGGCGACTTCTCCAATCCGCGCGTGCTGCTCATCGGCGGGGTGCTGACGGTCTGCGCGGTGGTGGGGAAGGTGGTGGCCGGGTTCGCGCCGTTCTGGTTCGAGGGCCGCAAGCTCGTCATCGGCGTCGGCATGGTGCCGCGGGGCGAGGTGGGGCTCATCTTCGCCTCGATGGGGCTCGGCACGGGCGTCTTCGACGGCCCCCTCTTCTCGTCCGCGGCGCTCATGG